>JALONF010000205.1 GCA_025455085.1 Ignavibacteriaceae bacterium | reverse complement strand
GCGAGTGCACGCTTAGCGACTTCTTTGCCAATATTTCCAACGCCAATCAAACCAAGTGTTTTACCTTTAAGTCCTTTTCCTTTGGAATATTTATCTTTATTCCAGACACTTTTATTAAAATCGGTAACGTTATCAGGAATGAATCTATCAAGCGAGATCATTAATCCAATTGCAAGTTCAGCAACTGCAACCGCATTCATACCAGGACAGTTGGTAACATAGACACCTTTTTTATTTGCAGCAGCAATATTGATGTTGTTAACACCTGAGCCTGCACGGATTATAAGATTGAGCTTCTTTGAATTGTTGATAGTTTCTTCATTGACAACAGTTGAACGGACAACAAGAATATCAACTTCCTTTGCAGCTTCTGGAAGGTCTTTCTCTCCAAGCTTCGGCTGATAAATGACTTCAAGATCGAGATCTTTCATCTGTTGAATGTATTTATCTGGAAATTTGTCGGCGACTAATACTTTAAGTTTCATAATTACTCCTCTTATTTTATGATTAGATTCAAACGTCATCCTGAGCCTGTCGAAGGATGACGGCCACACTTTGCTAAACTCAGTGTGACCTTATTTTCAACTAAGGAATTCCCGGAAACGATTCCACAAATTTTATTTTTATATCTGCAAACGACTCTACAATTTTCACTTTAACATCGGGGAACGAATCAACAATTTGCCACTCACCGCAGTCATCTGCAAAAGATTCGACAATTTTTACTTTTAAGTCTGGAAACGAATCAACTACCTGCACAGTCAAATCAGGGAATGATTCTACAAATTGGATTTTGCCGTAAAGCTGCATCCCGTTAAAAGAACATTCGTCTTCATTAATCTGACCTTCGGTTTGAGCTATCAGAGTTGCTGAAAACAACACCAATTGTAAAAGAAGATAACGAAGATTGTAAATTATTCGATTCATTGTTTTGTTGATTCGGATCAGTCTTCGACAAGCTCAGACTGACATCTTATGTCACACTGAGCCTGTCGAAGTGTGACGATTTATTTTAACATTGGAATTTTAACATTCCACTTTTTCGCATTTTCAATTGCCTGCTCATAGCCGGCATCAGCATGACGCATAACTCCCATTCCCGGATCGTAAGTTAGTGCTCGTTCCAATCTTTCTTCGGCTTCTTTTGTTCCATCTGCAACAACCACCATTCCTGCGTGAATTGATTTACCAATTCCAACTCCACCTCCGTGATGAACCGAAACCCAGCTTGCACCTCCTATGGCATTCAACAAAGCATTTAGAATTGGCCAATCTGCAATTGCATCACTGCCGTCAATCATTCCTTCTGTTTCTCGATTTGGTGATGCAACGGAACCGCAATCGAGATGATCTCTCCCAATTACAATCGGAGCTTTTACTTTTTTATCTGCAACAAGTTTATTGAAAATCTTTCCCATTTTTGCACGCTCACCGTATCCTAGCCAGCAAATTCTCGCAGGTAATCCCTGGAAGTGAACTTTTTTCTGAGCCATATCAATCCAATTAATCAATGCTTTGTTTTCAGGAAAAGTTTCTTTGACTGCTTTGTCAGTTTCATAAATATCATTTGGATCACCGGAAAGTGCAGCCCATCGGAATGGACCCTTTCCATCACAGAAAAGTGGACGAATAAATTCAGGAACAAATCCGGGGATATCGAAAGCATTTGACACACCATTTTCTTTTGCTTCACCGCGGATGTTGTTACCATAATCAAAAGTGATCGCACCGCGTTTCTGAAACTCAAGCATTGCCTCAACGTGCTTTACAATTGTCTGTCGTGATAGCTTGATATATTTATTGGGGTCAGATTTTCTTAACGCAATTGCTTCCTGAAAACTCATTCCCATTGGAACATATCCATTCAAAACATCGTGAGCGGAAGTTTGATCCGTCAAGACATCGGGAATAATATTTCTATTCAAAATTTCAGGAAGAACTTCACCTGCATTGCCAACCAATCCAACTGAAAGAGCAATTCCTCTTGATTTTGCATCAAGAATTTTATTCAGTGCTTCATCAATGTTGTCAGTCAGAAAATCAAGGTAACCAGTATCAATTCTTTTTTGTGCACGTGAACGATCTACTTCAATTCCGAGAAAAGCAGCCCCATTAAAAGTTGCAGCAAGCGGCTGAGCTCCACCCATTCCACCAAGACCGGCTGTAAGTACAAATTTTCCTTTTAAAGTTCCGTCAAAATATTTACGTGCACACTCTGCGAAAGTTTCGTAGGTGCCTTGAAGAATTCCCTGGGTACCGATGTAAATCCAGCTTCCTGCGGTCATCTGACCGTACATTGTTAAGCCAAGCTGTTCAAGTCTGCGGAATTCATCCCAAGTTGCCCAATCAGGAACAAGCATTGAGTTCGAAATAATAACTCGTGGTGCATTTGTATGTGTTTTGAAAATACCTACCGGCTTACCGGATTGAATTAAAAGTGTTTCATCATTTTCAAGTATCTTCAATGAATCAATAATTGCAGCGAATGCATTCCAGTTACGTGCAGCTTTTCCGCTTCCACCATAAACAATTAAATCTTCCGGTCTTTCTGCAACATCAGGATCGAGGTTGTTCATCAGCATACGCATAGCTGCTTCCTGAATCCAGCCTTTGCAGGTTAAAGTTGTACCAGTCGGTGCTTTAATAATTTTCTCTTCCGTTGAAATCATCGTTCATCCTTTAAAATGATTTTCATAAATATCTGAATACTGCTTAAGAAGTGACTTCATCAACCACTTCTTCAGGAACCAGCTTTTGTTCATCTCTTTTTTCAGATAATCAACATTCTGTTTTATATAGTTTGTTAGCCTTATCTTTTCATCTTTTGTAAGCTTAATGCTCTCTGTATTCGCGTTCAATTTTTCTAAAACTGAATTGAACGCTTTAACATCTGCAAAATTCTCGTTGTCGCTGCCCAACTGCTTGAGTGCCTGTTTGCAGAATGAGGAAAGAAGCTTTTTCTCGTTTTTGTTGAACTCAAAATTATAATTTGTGAATAATTTTTTCATTGCCTTTTTATTAATTGTTTAGTTGATCCCGGACTTTTTGATAACCCGGTTTAATAATATCGTATATATACCTGAGCCGCTCTTTGTATGGAATGAATGCAGACTTCATTGCATTGATTGTTATCTTTTCTATTTCATCAAGGTTAAGATTGAAATAATTTACTGCTGTCATAAATTCTTTAGTCATTGTTGTATCACTCATCAAGCGATCATCCGTATTTATTGTAACTCTGAATTTCTCCTTGAATAAAATTCCGAATGGATGATTTTCCAATTTATCCACAGCACCTGTATGAAGATTACTCAGCAAGCATATCTCCAGAGGAATTCTTTTATCGAGTACATATTGAGCGAGTTCACCAAAGCTTACAACTTCGCCATCATCGTTCAACACAATATCGTCAAGTAATCTTGTTGCGTGACCAATCCTGTGAGCACCGCACCATTGAATAGCCTGCCAGATAGATTCTTTCCCGAATGCTTCGCCTGCATGAATGGTAATATTAAAGTTGGAACGTTGAATAAATTGAAATGCATCGATATGCTTCTTAGGTGGGTAGCCGCCCTCTTCACCTGCAAGATCAAATCCAACAACTCCATCATTTCTGAAATTAACTGCAAGCTCGGCGATCTCAAGAGTGTTTTTCATATTTCTCATTCCACAGAGAATCAAACCGTAACCAACACCGAAATCTTTTTTACCTCTCTGTAATCCATTCAGCACAGCAGTAACAGTGTCTTCAAGATATAAATCTTTGTTTGCATGATAGACGGGTGCATACCTTGTTTCAACATAAGCAACCCCATCTGCTTTCATATCCTCCATCATTTCATAAGCGACTCTTTCTAATCCAGCTTTCGTCTGCATCACTGCAGTTGTGTGATCAAAGCCTTTCAGAAATTCTACGAGATTACCTTTGTTTGCCCCGATATGAAACCACCCGGCAAGTTCATCTTTATCACGGGTTGGTAATTTTTTATAATGCAATTCATCAGCAAGATCAATTATAGTCTGTGGTCTTAGTCCGCCATCCAGATGATCGTGGAGAAGAACTTTCGGGACGGAATTTATTATTTTTTTGGTAATCAAAATTTTCTCTATTTTCAACTCAAAAATTACCCTTTTAAGCCCCCAAAATCAATTTAAACCGGCGTACTGTGATTTTTATATATCTGTCTTTTAAGCAGAATAATTGTATTTTTGAAACACAAAATTCATCTGAAATTAACAAATCAATAACTTTAATCATCCATAAGAATGGAGTTAATATGAAAAATTCCAAACTATTTGTTTTCGGAATGTTATTATTAGGAATGATGTTCCTTGGATTCCAGTGTGCCTC
>JALONF010000204.1 GCA_025455085.1 Ignavibacteriaceae bacterium | reverse complement strand
ATAGATTCCACCATTGACATTTCTGCCGATTACAAAAAGCGGAGCTGCAGTTCCGTGATCTGTACCTGCACTTCCATTCTGATTAAGACGTCTTCCGAATTCAGAAAAAGTCATCAATACAACTTTATCGGCAATTCCTAAAAGTTTTAAATCTGCCTGGAATGCTTCAACAGCCTGAGCAACACCTGTCAGCAAATTAGCATGACTGTTTGCCTGGTTTGCATGGGTATCAAACCCGCCTATTGAAGTTAAATAGACCGGAGTTTCAAGTCCACCTGCAACTAACTCTGCTATTATAGCCAGACCTCTGCCCAACCGTGTGTTCGGATATTCTACTTTGTTCTCTACCAGGTCTGCCTTTTCTTTTATCACTTGTGCATATCGGATTGAAAGTGCTGCAATCTCTTTAATATATTTTAATTGATTTCCTGCAACTGTATCCGGCGGTGGATCGTTATCTGCTGTGCTTCCATTTATCAACTGGTAAAATTGATTGGGACTTTCAAAAGAAATACCCATTGAACCCTGACAGGTACATTCGAGCAAAGCAGATTGAGTTGATCCTATCTGAATTGCCATTGGATGATCAGTATTAATTGGATTATGATCGGGTAAAACTTTTGCAAGATACCTTCCAACCCAGCCGTCGTCAATTACCACATTTGAATCAGATGCACTTAACCATATATCTGTTGATCTAAAACATTTGAATCAGATGCACTTAACCATATATCTGTTGATCTAAAATGCGACCTGTTCGGGCTGTCATATCCAACATTCTGAACAACTGCCATCATTCCATCATCATACAAAGCTTTTAATGGCTGAAGAGATTGATGCATTCCTGTAAGATTATTCAGCTTAATTGCTTCTTCTTTTTTAATTCCCAGAGATGGTCGTTTATTATAATAAATGCTGTCTTCAAATGGTATAATCGTATTAAGTCCGTCGTTACCTCCGCTTAGTTGTAATAATACAATTACTTTCCCATTGATCGCTTGAATATTCAAGAACGATCTTGAGAACGCGCGTAAGGGTATATTTCCAAGAGCCATTGAAACTGTCCCTGCACCAGCGAGGACTCCTAAATTTCTTAAAAATGATCTTCTATCCATAATTGTCCTCCTGATTAAGTAAGTTGATATTCTGATAATCTCATTAAGGCTTTGAAGAAAAGCTTTAACCTGTTCTCCGCCTGAGGATCAGCAGTTGACCAATCATAGACTTCGGCACCATCTAATAAAGTATTTAAAAGATATTCTTTCCTGTTCTCGCTCAACGGGTATTGAAGGAAAACTTTTGAAATATCTTCGATTAACTTAATGGCATCTTCCGGGCTTGGAAAAGTTCTCGCGTAGTCAACAAGATTTAATTGAAATGTCAGATTACCGCCGCCGGGTTTTTTGCCGTTTATTACAGCATCAGTAAATACATTTCTCGCCGGGAGAGTTGTGGTATTAATCCAGATTTTATCACCATCCCATCCGCTAACATTTGGTGGAGCGAATAATTCCTGCTTTGTTTGTGCAGCAACGGTTCTTAAATAAACATAATCTGGTAAAGAAACATTAAACTGACGCATTGTACCCATCAGTAACTCAATCGGACTCTTTATTTTAGCTCCTCTCACTTCATTTGTATGAAACATTACTGATTTCAATAATGTCGATAAGACAGGCTTTAATTCATAATTATTGTTCCGGAGTATTTGAGCCATTGTTGCGATGCTCGGCTCATCATGCGCCACATGCATAAACTCATGATAAAGTTCTCTGCAGAAAAATGTTGCAGCGGCAGGATGGGTAAAAATTATATCAACAACATCATCGTGATTGAAATTACCTGTCTGACCTAAAAATGTTTTGGTGCCATCATCGAAACGGCTTTGTGTGAAGTAAGGAACCAAACCATCAACTCTCCAGCCTGTTAAAGCTCGTGCCCCTTCCTGGATATCCTGCTCTGTATAGTTACCTATTCCAAGCGTGAACAATTCCATAAGTTCTCTTGCATAGTTTTCGTTCGGCGCACCCTTCCTGTTTCTAGTTCCATCAAGATAGATGAGCATCGCCGGATTAAGTGTAACTGCCTTTGTAAAATCAATTAGATTACCCATCGCAAAGTCACGGAATAATTTATTCTGCCAGTACATATGCTGTGCTAATCCAACTTTTGAAACTTCACTAACAAAATGATTATGCCAGAACAGCACCATTCTTTCACGGAGGGAGAAGCCTTGAGTAAGCATAAGATTATACCACCAGTAGATTAGCTCTCTTGTTCGTTCAGTATTATTTTCGTTTGTTGGATCATTAACCCAGAAGCCAGGCTGTGGCGGTTCGGGTTGATCTGCAAGCAGGAAATTATCTACAAAATCATCGAGCGTGTGAGAAAGAGCAAACTCGATATCTTGTTTATTAAAACCAAAAAGTGTCCGGGCTAGGATGTGCCTTGCAGCATCTTCATCCCAAACGCTTATCTTGTTAAAATTGTTAACATTTTCAATCATAGGGCCTCGCTTAGTTTAATTAGGATTTCTCTGGTAGTTTGCCAAATATCTGTAAAAAATATGCCAACAACTAACATTTGATAATTCGCAACTAGTCTGTACGGGATGATTACCGTAAGTTATTTATAAGTAATTATTTAATGGATGAAGTACAATTTACCGTACTAAACTTTAGCGTCATTTTTTGTGTCGGGATAGAGCAAAATGTCGTAGCGTATTACTCAATGGGATGTGAGCTTAGGCGAATTAAAATTTAGGCTATGATGATTAAATATTTAAAGTTTCGTAAAGAACAATTTACCAGAGAGAATATGATCGTGTGATACTTATCAAAATTAAATAATTGCTTGTCGTATAATATTACTAGTGTAATAAAAATGATTATAAGATTAAGCAGATTTTTTGTTATAAAATATTTATTTGGGATTAACTAAGTTTAGTCTAATAAAAAATACATTCATGATATTATACCTGCTATGATTTTCTTTCCATCAATCACTTATCAAAAATTTCAACCGAAATGTGAGTTGCTAATGAAGAAGAATTTATTATTTCTTTCATTTTATATTTTATTGATTACGTCAGCTGTAAATGCTCAGTCACAGACTTTAACTCTTGATGAGGCTATCCAGATAGCTCTTGAAAACAATACCGACATTAAAGTTTCCAAAATGAGCACAGATAAATCCCGTGCAGCCGTTAGAGAGGCCTTTGGCTATGCATTGCCAAGTCTTGATCTTTCAGCTGACTTCTCCCATTTTCTTAAGAAACCTAAAATGCCCTTTCCTGATTTTGAAGCTCTGCTTACAAATGCAACTTACAGCATATTGTTTGATGAAAATGTAATACCCAGAGATGATAGTAAATATGTCCCTGTAGAAACCACGCTTCAATCTTTTGCTCTGAATAATGCTTATACAGCCTCTTTAACTTTAACTCAGGTACTTTTTAATTCGGCTGTATTCAGAGGGATTGGCGCTTCACAGATTTATTATGATTTATCATTAGCTGAACTTCGTAATACTATCAGCAAGACAAAACTTGATGTTGAAAGAGCTTTTTATGGAACGCTGCTCACAAAAGAATTGCTTTCAATTACTGAAGCCAGTTATAAAAACGCACAAGAAAATTTCAGGAATGTAAATGCATTATTTGAACAGGGATTTGTTTCGGATTTTGACAGATTGCAGGCAGAAGTGCGTGTCGAAAATATTCGCCCGGTTTTGCTTCAGATGGAAAATATGCTCGCCACTACACTTAATGATTTGAAGCTCGTACTTGGCGTTGACCAGTCTATTGAAATTGATGTAAAAGGCGAGATTGTTTATAATCCTGAAATTTTACCAGGTGAAGATGACATAATTGATTACGCATTAACCAATAACTTCGGGCTTCAAAGTATGAAATTAAAAATGAATCTCGATGAAGAATTTATTCAACTTGATGTTTCTGAATATTGGCCGTCATTGGCTGCATTTGGTAATTTTATGTACGCAGGATCTTCAGATGAATGGAATTTTCAGAATTATAACGCTACTACAGTCGGGCTAAGTTTATCTATGAATTTATGGCAGGGCAACAGAACAAAAAACCGTGTTGAGCAATCAACAATATCATATAAACAAACTTCAGAACAGTATGGGCTTTTACAGGAATATGTTGTGAACCAGGTTAAAGCAAAATATCTGGAGCTGAAGCGCGTTCAAAGTCTTGTTGAAGCACAGCAAAAAAATGTTAGCCTTGCCGAACGAGCTTATGAATTATCAACAGTTAGATACAAAGAAGGCACTGGTAGCCAGCTTGAGGTACAAAATTCAGATGTTGCGCTCAGGCAGGCAAGGATAAACAAGCTTCAGTCTGTGCATAGTTACATAGTAACCAAATACGAACTTGAACAGCTAATGGGTAAAATAAATCAAGAATATATTGACCCATATATGCCGAAAGAATAAAATTAAACGAACTCATCAGGAGTATTAAATAAAATGAAGTCACAAATAAAAATCCTTACATCTCTGGTTATTCTTCCAATATTATTTTTTGCTTTACTTAACGGATGCGGTGGTGATGAAGAACAAGCTAAGAGCATGGATCAAATCCAGCAGGAAGAAGGAGTACCGGTTCAGGTGGAAACGGTAGAGCACAAACCATTTGAAAAATATATGAACTACTTCGCAAAACTTGCCGGAGTTAAAGAAGCAACCAAAGGTGCTGCCTTCGGTGGAAAGATTGAAAAAATAAATTTCCGTGTTGGTGATTATGTTGAAGAAGGACAGGTCGTAGTTGAATTCCCTTACAACGATCCTGGATCACTGTATGAACAAGCAGCTGCAACTTATGAAAATTCTAAAAGAACTTATGAAAGATCAAAAGTACTTTTAGATGCCGGAGAGATTGCACAGGCCAACTTTGATGGAGTTGAAGCACAGTATCTGGTTCACAAAAGAAACTATGAACTTGCGAACTTGCACGCAAACTTATTTTCATCGAAGCTCCTTTCAGCGGAACACTGGTTGATGTAAAAGTCAATGTTGGTGATAATGTTAAAAATGAAGCTCCTTTATTTACTGTTGCCCAGCTTCACAAAATGAGAGCAAAAATTTGGGTCACTGAAAAAGAAATTGGCGCTATAAAGCAAGGTATGAGTGCTGAAATGGAATTCGGCGGAAAAGTTTTTAAGGGAAAAATTGTTGAGGTATCTATGGCAATTGATCCTTACAAGCAGGCAATCTTTGCAGAAGTAGAATTTGATAACTCAAAGAAGGAACTAAAAAGCGGAGTAACAGTTGAGATAAAAGTTCTCATCTATCAAAATCAAAAAGCCATTACTATTCCGCGCAACATTGTAATGTCAGACGAAAGCGGTCAGTATGTTTTTGTTGAAAAAGATGGAAAGGCTGAGAAGAGATACATCTCGAATGGTCAGGACAGCGGAATATTATACGAAATTTCAAATGGCCTGCAGGTTGGCGATAAATTAATAACTCACGGTGCCTCTCAGCTAACAGATGGTGCAAAAGTAAAAGTGATTCAATAAGGAAAACAAAATGTTTCTCGCTAAAGTATCTATTAACCGTCCGGTTCTTACCACAGTCGGTATAGTAATATTTCTTATATTCGGATTGATTGCTTACTTCAGGCTAAACCTTAACCTTCAGCCCGATGTTGAAATTCCTTACGTCACTGTACAGACCATTTATCCAGGAGCCGGTCCGAAAGAAATTGAAACTCTGATTACAAAAAGAATAGAAGATGCTGTTTCTACAATAAGTCAGATTGAAAGAATTGAGTCTTATTCACTTGACGGTGTCTCAATAATTATAATTGAGTTTCAGCTTGGCAAAGATGTGAATGTTGCCAATCAGGAAACAAAAGATAAAGTTGATGAGATTTTAAACGACATTCCTCCGGATGCTGAAAAACCTATCGTACAAAAAATTGATATAAGACTATTCCCTGTTGTTGATGTTGTATTGAGCGGTAACTTAAGTCCGAGACAGCTTTTTGAAATTGCTGATAAAACTTTAAAGGACAGATTCTCTCAGATAGATGGTGTTGCAAAAGTTCAAATCACTGGCGGACAGGAAAGAGAAATACGGGTTGTGCTTGATAACAGGATCGTTTATGAAAATATTATTTCCCTGCCTCAACTAACTCAGATTCTCCAGGCAAACAATATGGATATTCCCGGAGGATATTTTCAGATCGGCAACCAGGAATATACTGTCAGACTTGTTGGGCAGTTTCAGGATGTAGATCAAATAAGAGAGCTGGAAATCCCGACAGCGTTTGGTCCGAAAAAGATAAGACAGATCGCTGATGTTTTTGATTCGGGAAAAGATATAAGACAAAGAGCAACATTCTATAATGTTAAAGAAGATTTCAGAAACGAAAACGTAGTTCGTCTTGGAATAATTAAAAGCAGTGAAGGTAACGTTGTAAAAGTTGCGGAAGCTATTCGTAGCTCACTTCCTGAAATACAGAGTATCCTGCCTGAAGGATCAAAGCTGGAAATAGTAAACGATTTTTCAGAATTTACTCAGAGCAGCTTTGATGATACGATGAGCAACATATATCTCGGCGTGCTTTTCACAGCAATTGTTCTGTTTTTATTTCTGCACGATTGGCGGTTTTTATTTCTGCACGATTGGCGCTCCACTCTTGTTGTTGCAATGTCAATGCCGACTTCAATTATTTCCACCTTCCTTTTACTGCAGGCATTTGGTCTCACATTGAATATGATGACGTTGATGGGACTATCTGTATCAGTCGGAGTATTGGTCGCAAATTCAGTTGTCGTGCTAGAAAATATTTTTAGATATAAGAAGATGGGAATGACCATCAAGCAAGCAGCATACAAAGGAACTTCAGAAGTTGGAGTTGCTGTGCTTGCTTCTACCTTAACGAATATAGTTGTATTTCTACCGATCGCTAATATGTCATCAATGGTAGGATTATGGCTGAGAGAACTTGCGCTTGCTGCGGTGTTCGCGACTATTTTTTCATTAATAATGTCATTTACATTAACTCCTCTTCTATCTTCGATTATTCTCTCTAAAGAGCATGCAACTGGTAAGCTTGCTTCCTGGTTCAACAAGTTTGAAACAAAGCAAACTGATTTGTATAAAAGAATGCTTGGTGTTGTTCTTAAAAGTAAATTAAGAAGCTTCCTAACATTCGCAGGATCTATAGTTGTATTCATTCTGGTGATGATGATCTTTGGACCAAAGCTTGGATTTGAGTTTATTCCACAAACAGATGATGGAAAAATTAATATTACAGTAGAGCTTCCCTCCGGTTACAATCTTGAGAAACAGCGCAGACAGTACGGCTTGTTGAGGAAAGAGTTAAAAAGCACGAGGTCGTAAAACACATTCTTACTAACCTTGGAAAGCTGAGCGATCTTGATGTTGGAACAAATATGGCAAGCATTGATGTGCAGCTTACTGATGCAAAGGATCGTGATGTTAAGCTGTCAGATATAATTTCCATTTTTACTTCTGAGCTGGCAGATATACCAAATGCAAAAATTAAAGTTGATGTTGGTTCGCGTATGGGCGGAGAGGAAGCACCAATTCAGTTCTTCCTTCTCGGTCAGGATCTTGACGAACTTGAAAGATTAAAAAATCAGGCAATAGAAAAATTTAAAGATGTTCCTGGTCTTATTAACTTCGATAACAGCTCACGCGCAGGTAAACCTGAAATTACGGTTTACCCAAAAAGGGAAAAATTGACTGAAGTTGGACTAACAATAACTGATCTTGCTTTTACGCTTCGTGCAGGAATTGAAGGAATACAATCAGCAAAGTACCGTGAGTTTGGCGATGAGTACGATCTCACAGTAACTCTTAACGATGAATCAGTAAACACGCCGGAGAAGGCAGGTAATATAACCGTTGCATCACGAAGTGGTTCTTTCCGTCTCGCTCAACTTGCCGATGTAAAGTTCACAACCGGGTTCACAAGTTCACAGGCGCTTCTGCACCCGGTGTTCCTCTGGGAAATGTTACAGGCGAAATCGAAAAAAGATTTGAAGAGTTTAATCTTCCGTCCGGATATTCTTTCAGCTGGGGCGGCAATGTTAAGATGATGAATGATATGATACAGGACATGATATTCGCATTCTTCCTTGCGGTTCTTTTAACTTATATGCTTCTTGCGGCAATACTCGAAAGTTTCTGGCAGCCGGTTATTATAATGATAACTGTTGTACTGGGATTAATTGGTGTAATATTAGCACTATTCATTACAAGCACAGCTTTCAGTATTACTTCGCTTATGTCAATTATCATGCTCATAGGTATTGTTGTGAACAACGCTATTCTTATTCTTGATTATACAAACCAGTTGAGAAGAGAACAGGGTTATCTGCCGAAGGATGCTTTGATGGAAGCCTGTCCGATTAAACTTAAGCCGCAATTAATGGCATC
>JALONF010000017.1 GCA_025455085.1 Ignavibacteriaceae bacterium | reverse complement strand
TTTTGATAATGTCTTTCTTCCAGAAAAGAATCTGCTGCCTAAATCAGAAGGTTTGAAGAGCGCATTAATGTGTTTGAATCAAGCAAGATACGGTATTGCTTGGGGAGTTGTTGGAGCAATGATGGCTTGTTACGATTCTGCATTGAATTATGCAAAGAGTAGAAAGCAATTCAGTAAACCTATTGCAGGCTATCAAATGACACAGGAAAAGCTTGTTTACATGTTAACTGAAATAACCAAAGCTCAACTTCTAAATCTGCAGCTTGGAAGAATGATGGATAAAGGAGAAGCTAAACATGTTCACGTTTCAATGGCAAAGAGAAATAATTGTGAAAAGGCTCTTGAGATTGCAAGAATATCCCGTGAGATTCATGGTGCAAATGGAATTCTTGATGAATACCCTGTGATGAGACATGCTGCAAATCTTGAATCAGTTAAAACTTACGAAGGAACTCATGAAATGCACACGCTAATTCTTGGTGAAGATATAACAGGCATTCCAGCATTTGATTAAATAGAGAATTAAATATGAATGAAAAATTCAAAATAGAAGAAGCCCTTACATTTGATGATGTGTTATTGGTTCCTGCAAAATCTTCTGTCCTGCCACGAGAAGTTGATGTAACAACATATCTGACACCTGAAATTAAATTGAACATTCCGATTATTTCTGCTGCTATGGATACAGTGACTGAAGCTAATCTTGCTATCGCTTTGGCCAGAGAAGGTGGTATAGGAATACTTCACAAAAACATGAGTATTGAAAGGCAATGTGAAGAAGTTGATAAAGTAAAAAGATCAGAAAGCGGAATGATTAAAGATCCAGTAACACTTTCCCCCGATAAGACAATTAGAGAAGCATTAGAGTTGATGAGGAAGTATAGCGTTTCAGGTATACCTATTGTTGATAGTTCAAAAAGACTTGTAGGAATTCTCACGAACAGAGATTTGCGTTTTGAACCCAATGAAAAATTAAAAGTCTCTCAACTTATGACTAAGGAGAACTTAGTTACAGCGCCAATGGGAACCACACTCGAAAAAGCTGAGAAAATTCTTCAGCGAAATAAAATTGAGAAGCTGCCAGTAGTAGATAAAAAAGGAATTTTAAGAGGATTAATTACGTTCAAAGATATAATGAAAAAGAAAAGGCATCCTTATGCCTGTAAAGATGAGCACGGCAGATTAAGAGTGGGAGCAGCAGTTGGGGTGACCAAAGATACATTTGAAAGAATCCAGGCTCTAACTTTAGCTGGTGCGGACGCGATAGTTATTGATACAGCTCACGGTCATTCAGCTGGAGTGCTGAAAGTCATAAAGGAAGCAAGGAAAAAATTTAGTTATATCCAGCTAATCGCTGGAAATATAGGAACTTATGAAGCAGCACTTGAATTAATAAATTGTAGTGTGGATGCAATTAAAGTTGGCATTGGACCAGGATCAATTTGTACTACACGTGTTATTGCCGGAGTTGGAATTCCTCAGATATCAGCTGTTATGAATGCCTATCGTGCAGTCGTAAAATCAGGTATACCAATCATTGCTGACGGCGGTATTAAGCAAACAGGTGATGTTGCAAAAGCTTTAGCTGCGGGAGCACACAGCGTCATGATAGGTAGCATTTTTGCAGGAGTTGATGAAAGTCCGGGAGAAACAATTCTTTATGAAGGTAGAAGTTTTAAATCTTACAGAGGTATGGGTAGCATCGGTGCAATGAAAGAAGGAAGTAAAGATAGGTATTTTCAGGATGTGGAAGACGACATTGCTAAATTAGTTCCTGAAGGTGTCGAAGGAAGAGTACCCTATAAAGGTCCACTTGAGAATACCATCTATCAACTTGTTGGTGGCTTAAGGGCTTCAATGGGTTATTGTGGTGTAAAAAATATTGATGGATTAAGAAAACATGCAAGATTTGTTAAAATAACTTCGGCTGGTTTAAAAGAAAGTCATCCACATGATGTTATAATTACACAGGAAGCACCTAACTACCAGGTTAAATCGTAGTCTTCCAAAGAGGGCAAAAATTACAATGCACAAAGTTCTTGTTATTGCATATTATTTCCCACCAATGGGTTTGAGCGGAGTTCAACGCACTCTAAAATTTGTAAAGTATTTGAGAAATAATGGGTGGGAACCAACAGTAATTACCACAGGCGATGTTGCATATTTTGCCCACGATGAATCACTTCAGAAGGAATTGAATGAAACGGGAGTTCGTGTAATTAGAGTTGAAGGCGCTGAACCAAACTCACTTCTTTCAAAACATGGTACAATCAAGCTTCCAAGCGAATTCTTTCGTAAGACTTTTAATAGATTAAGTCAGATATTTTTAATCCCGGATAATAAATTATCTTGGTCGAAAAATGCTTTCAAAAAGTGTTTGGAAATTCTTTCAAACGAAAAATTTGATTGTGTGTTTATTTCAGCACCACCATTCAGCCAATTTGATATATTCAGTAATTTAAGGAAAGAGCATAATATCCCACTCTTTTTTGACTACAGAGATTTATGGTATGAAAGTTATTTTTCTTTTTATCCAACACCTTTGCATAAATTAATTCACAAGAAGAAGGAATACAGAGCACTAAAAGCCGCAGATCGTATTATAGTAACAAACAGAAAAATTAAAGAGAAACTGCTGAACGTTTTTCCATTTTTAACTTTTGATGATGTTTTAATCATCTCGCATGGTTATGACCAGGAAGATTTTGACAAAATAAGTGCACAACCAAAACCGAACAACAAAATGGTTCTTATGTACTCGGGAATTTTTATGGTTTATAATACACCACAATATTTTCTTAAAGCATTCAAGCAGCTTACAATTGAAAGAACTGATATTGCCTCAAATATTGAACTACATTTTGTTGGATTTTTGAGAAAAGAAAACCAAAAATTAGTACGTAACTTAAAACTCCAATCATTTGTTAAGGATCATGGTTATGTTCATCATTCCGAATCGATTGCTAAAATAAAATCTGCTGATGTACTATGGTTTATGGTTGGCAAAAGAAAAAACATCGATGCAATTCTACCTGGAAAAGTTTATGAGTATATCGGGGCAAGAAAACCAATTATTGCTTGTGTTCCCGATGGCGCTGCAAAGATGGCTGCTTCAGATTATAAAGCTTCGTTTATTACTGAACCTGACAATATCGAACAGATTAAAAATGCTATACTGGAAGTTTATAAATTGTTCAAAGAAGGTAAGTTGCCAATTCCTGATGAAAAGTATGTCGAAAGTTTTAGAAGGGATTTATTAACCGAACAACTGGCAAAACAAATGAACAATGTTTTAAAGGTATAATATGAACGTAGTAATTATAGGCTCTGGTGGCAGAGAGCATGCACTAGCTCTTAAACTAAAAGAAAGTTCTAAACTAAATAATCTTTACATCATCCCTGGCAATCCAGGCACTCGCTTTCTTGGTGAAAATATTAATATCAACCCATCTCACCAAATTAAAATTGTTGAATTCTGCAAAGAAAGGAGAATAGACCTTGTGGTAATTGGGCCAGAACAGCCTCTGGTGGAAGGGCTTGCTAACATTCTGCGGGAGAATCAAATAAATGTTTTTGGACCAAACAAAGATGCCGCTCAGATTGAATCGTCTAAATATTTTGCTAAAAGAGTGATGAAGGAAGCAGGAGTCCCCACAGCAAAATATATTTCTTTTGCTTCAAATATGCTCGGACCGGCAAAAGAATATATAAAAAGTAAGAAGTATCCTTGTGTTAAGTGACGGTCAAGAGTTTGTCTGCCTGCCTGCTGCCCAGGATCATAAAAGAATTGGAGATAATGACACTGGCAAAAACACAGGTGGTATGGGCGCATACGCACCTGCACCAATCGTAACTCCTAAATTATTTGAGGAAATAAAGAACCGGGTAATATATCCTGTCGTAAGCACGCTCGCTAAACGTAATGCAACATTTATAGGTTGTCTGTATGCCGGCTTAATAATAACAGATGAAGGCCCAAAGGTAATCGAGTTTAACTGCCGTTTTGGCGATCCGGAAACTCAGGTTGTTCTTCCAGTAATCAGAGGTGACTTTCTGAATCTCTTATATACTGCTGCTACCGGGAAAATTGATAAGGCTGCAGTCGATTATAATGGTGGTTCTTCCGTTTGTGTGGTGGCAGCTTCAGAAGGTTATCCGGATTCATATAAAAAAGGATTTGAGATTAAAGGCCTCGATGAGCTGCCGGCAGATATAATTGTTTATCACGCTGGAACAAAAGAAGATAATGGAAAAATATATACCGAAGGTGGAAGAGTTCTTGGTGTAACTTCTTTCATTCCAGATTTTAATTTGATGCTGGCTAAGGATAAAGCATATAAGGCACTCGAGAAAATAAAATTCGAAAACATTTATTTTCGAAAGGACATTGCAGACAAAGCATTTAAATAACTAGTGATCTATTGCCGATCACGCTTCTTAATGATTGTAAATACATTTCTTGAAAATATTTTTTCATTTGCTTAAATGATTCCACTCCACGTCCACTCTAATAATACTTTTTTGAACGGGACAGTACCTATTGAAAAGCTTGTTCAGAGAGCCGCTGAATACCGGCTTTCTGCAATTGCATTAACAGACACTAACTCAATGCACGGGGTTGTGCAGTTTTCAAAAATTGCACTTGATAAAAACATCAATCCGATTATTGGATCCCAGATTGATTCGCCATATAATTCCAACGAATATGTCATACTTTTTGCGAGAAATAATAAAGGCTATTCCGAGTTATGCAAAATCATCACTTCAAGAAAACTAAATGATGACTTCTCACTAGAAGATCTTCTCAGGAAAAAATTAGAAAATCTTTTTATCATTACTCCATCAATTAAATTAATCAAAGAACTTCAGCCAGCAGATAATTTATTTGTAGAGTTAATTGCATCAAAGAAAGAAAAGAGAAATAACAGGAACAGATATCAATTCGCACTGGAAAAAGGATTCAAATTCGTTGTTACTAACCCTGTCTATTTTCTTTATGAGAAGGATTATCTATTACATAAAACCTTGACAGCAATTCGATTAAGAACAACTATTGATAATCTACAAACAGAAGATTTAGCAGATGAGGAATTTTATTTCAGGGAGCCAAAATCAATCGAACGGGAGTGGAAAAAACTTCCTGAAGCTTTGGCAAATTCAGAATTAATTGCTAAGGAATGTAATGCTGATTTGAAATTAAATGAATACAAATTCCCTATTTATTCCACTACTAAAAATATATCAGCAGATACAATGCTTCGGAATGAATCCTTTAAGGGTCTTGAGAAGAGATTTCATAAGGTAACAGATTCAGCAACAAGAAGACTGGAGATGGAACTATCTGTAATAAGTGAAATGGGTTTTTCAAATTATTTTTTGATTGTATGGGATATTGTGAATGAAGCAAAGAGAAGGGGAATGATGACTATTGGAAGGGGCTCAGCTGCAAATAGTCTTGTCGCTTTTTGTCTTGAGATAACGCAGATTGATCCTCTTGAGCATAATCTTTACTTTGAAAGATTTTTAAATAAAGCAAGAAGTTCTCCGCCCGATTTTGACGTAGATTTTTCCTGGAAGGAACGGGATGAAATTATTAAATACATTTTTGAAAAATATGGATATGAAAGAGTGGCCATGATTTCAACCACTGTAACTTTTAGAGCAAGATCGGCATTTAGAGAAGTTGCCAAAGCTTTTGGTTTTACAAATGAAGAAATATCAAAATACAGCAGGAAAATTCCATGGACAGATGCGGCAAATCTTCCTCATCTCTCAGAACTATTCCCTGAATCAAAAGGTTTGAACTTCAAACAGGAACCGTGGAGAACAATAGTTGAGCTTGCCTCTCAGATTGCCAGATTCCCAAGGCATATCTCAATTCATCCGGGAGGGATAGTTATTACACCAACAAAAATTACAGATTACGTTGCATTGGAGTATGCTAAGAATAAAGGTCTGGGATTGATTGTGACTCAGCCGGATATGTACTCAATTGAAGATTTGGGGTTAATCAAGATTGATATTCTTAGTCAGCGATCGCTTGGAGTTTTGAGAGATACGATGGAAAGTATCAAAGGTAAATAATAAAATTATTCCTGCTTCGAAAGAGAAAGAAATTTCGAATCGAATTTTATTAAGATCAAGCCAAGAATTAATAATCCAATATTTTCTAATATTTTTTGAATGCCCACTTTAGTGCCGCCTGCAGTTCCAAAGCAGCCGCAGTCAATATTTAATCCTCTGAATAAACTAATTGCTATAGCGAAGATAAAAATTACCAATAACCCACTAAGTATGGCCGAGTTTTCTTTTACAGATATACCAAATACTAAAAGAATGCCTGCTACCAACTCAATCCAGGGAAATGCGATTGCTAGAAAGTTAATTATAAAATCAGGCATCAGTTTATAATTGTAAATCGATTGGGAGAATCCTCCAGGGTCAGCAATTTTTGTAATAGCAGCAAAGATGAAAATGAATCCAAAGAAAATTCTGATAGCAAGCAACAAAATACTATTATTTGAAATCTTGTTGATCATTCTTGCTCTGCTGATTTTTGAATTGGATAATTTGCATTAAGCCATTCGTTCCAACCGCCAAAGAATACATAAACTTGTTTATATCCTTGTTCAAAAAGTAAATTAGCAAGCAAATGGCTCAAGTCGCAATCAGTACCTGCGCAATATATAACCATTGGTTTTTCCCTGGATAGCTGTTCAAGTTTTTGTTTATGATTATCAAAATCATCAAATGGAATATTCATCGAGTTAGAAATATGCCCAAGGATATAATCTGTCTCATCCCTCGAATCGACAAATGTTATACCTTTTTTAAAAAGAGTGTATGCTTGCTCGAGCGTGATGGCTTTTGGTTCTGTGAATACAATTGCTTCTTTTATTTCTTCTTTTATCTTTTTGGGTTCTTCATTGAATGGTTTTGTGTCTTCCCTAATTACCATCTCCGGTTGTTTATCTTCAACTTTCTTTTGTTGATCTGTCCCGGAAGTGTTTAATGATGATGAATCGTTGATGAACTCAGGGTTACTTTTGTCAAGTTCAAGAAATAGAGAATCAGGTGCCCACTTAAGATCAATCTTTTCTCTGATTAATGGAATTCCCTCAGGATTAAAATAATTTATTATCAAACCTAAAATTGTACTGGTAATCAGGATACTAAATATTTTCTTGTAGATTAAAATTGATAGATCTCCCTAATTAAAATAAAACCCTCCTCAAGAGGGTATAACTAAGTTAGTACCGAAGGCCGGACTCGAACCGGCACATGGGGTGAGCCATACTGGATTTTGAGTCCAGCGCGTCTACCAATTCCGCCACTTCGGCAAAGGAACAGATTTCAATGATTAAAAAGAACTTAGTAAAGTTAAAAAACTTAGCCCGATATGGCAATGCAATTGTTGTCGCTTCTGGATTGCGACAAAACTTTCAGTCCGTAATTTATTCTGAAAAAATGACCTCTTTTTTTCCTCTTTCCATTTTCCGAACAGATTTATAAATCACATAATGTTAAAAAATCAATGAATTATTACTTTTTCTTGACGCGAAGATAAAACTGTCGGGACGACACAACTGGCATTAAAGTTGGACTTTAATAGGTAAATAATTTTTTTTACTTAAAGGAGGTACTCATAATGAATAAACATTTACAGCAAAAACAAATTTTTGATTCTTTCTTCAGTGATGAAGATTTACCTATGCTTTCAGAGGATGAAACTTGTTTGGATCCGGAATGCATTGATAATGAACAAATCTATGAAATCATTGATCATAACGGCTATGGAGAAATTAGTATGAACGAACTTGAGCTGGATGATTATGATGACTTTATACAATTATAATTTTTAACCGCGGGGGATTTAATGCAAACTTTTATCGGAAATGAAGGTTACTACGAAATAGAAGAGAACGGCAATATCATCCAAAGAATGGTCGATGGATTGGGGAAATTGACAGGTATTATTAAGGAATACCGGGACGTTAATAAAATACCAAATCCATTTGATAGAGAAGCAATTAATAATCTTCTAAAAATACTTAATCTCTATAAATTCGTAGGACGCTGTTAACAATATTTACAAGAATGAAAATCAAATTTCATTCTTTATAGTCCTCTTAAATGAGGTTATTCCTAACCTTGTTATTTGCTTGCCTGCTCAATTTTTGACCACGAATCTCTGAGAGTTACAATTCGATTAAAGACCGGTGAACTTTCCTTGCTGTATTTTGTATCAACACAAAAATATCCTGTCCTTTCAAATTGAAATTTTTCTATAGGCTTTGCAGTTTTTAATGAAGGTTCTAATTTACAGTGCCTTTGTATTTCTAGTGAATTTGGATTTAGGAATTCAGTAAAGTCTTTTCCTTCTTCGCCCTCCGGATCTGCTACTGAAAATAATCTATCATAAAGCCTGACTTCCGCATCGAAGGCATGTTTTGCTGAAACCCAGTGAATGGTTCCTTTAGCTTTCTTTGAGCTTGTGCCAGTACCAGATTTTGTATCAGGGAAATATGTGCAATGTAATTCAATTACTTCACCTGATTTTTCATTCTTAACTACTTCATCGCATCTGATAATATAAGCGTATCGAAGCCGTACTTCTTTACCGGGGGATAGTCGATGGAATTTTGGCGGAGGAACTTCTTTGAAATCGTCTTTATCTATAAATAATTCTTTTGAGAAGGGAACTAATCTTGTCCCCATAGATGCGTCTTCTGGGTTATTTACTGCTTCAAGATCTTCAGTCTGGTCATCTGGATAGTTTGTGATCACAATTTTTAATGGATTTAAAACAGCCATTACTCTTTTTGCTTTTAAATTTAAATCTTCACGAACACTGAACTCAAGTAACGACACATCAATAGTATTTTCACGTTTTGCCATGCCAACACGTTCTGAAAAATTTCTAATTGATTCGGGAGTGAATCCACGTCTTCTCAAGCCGGAAATAGTAGGCATTCTCGGGTCATCCCAGCCGTCAACATACTTGCCCTCGACGAGTGAGAGAAGTTTTCTTTTACTCATAATTGTATAGCTTAGATTAAGCCTTGCAAACTCAATCTGCCGGGGTGGATAAATTTCCAGTTCCTGAACGAACCAGTCATATAACGGACGATGATTTTCAAATTCAAGTGTGCAAAGTGAATGTGTAATTCTTTCAATTGAATCAGATTGTCCGTGTGCCCAATCATACATCGGATAAATACACCATTTATTTCCAGTTCGATGATGTGCTTTATGAAGAATCCTATACATCACGGGGTCGCGCATATTCAGATTTGGAGAAGCCATATCAATTTTTGCACGGAGAACTAATTCACCTTCTTTGAACTCACCATTTTTCATTCTCTCAAACAGGTCAAGATTTTCCTCAACACTCCTGTCTCGAAAAGGACTTTCTTTACCGGCTTCAGTTGGTGTCCCTCTCGTTTCTCTTATCTGTTCAGCAGTGAGTGAGTCTATATACGCCTTGCCCTTTTTAATTAGCTTTAATGCATATTCATACAATTGCTCAAAATAGTCTGATGCGTAGTATTCGCGATCTTCCCAATTAAACCCAAGCCATCTTACATCCTCTTTTATTGAATCAACATATTCCTGTTCTTCTTTTGTTGGATTGGTATCATCAAAGCGAAGGTTGCATTTTCCATTGTAGTCAATCGCTAATCCAAAATTCAGGCAGATAGATTTAGCGTGACCGATGTGAAGATAACCATTAGGCTCAGGCGGAAAGCGAGTGTGAACGGTTTTATGTTTGCCTGATTTCAAATCCTCATCGATTATTTCTCTGATGAAGTTAGTAGGCTTTTTGCTTTCGTTTTTTATTTCTTCTTGACTCATAGATTTTAGAATAATTTTTAACTTAATTTTTGTAAAGCGACGTTTATTCTGGAAATCGTTTCTTCTTTCCCAAGTATATAAACTATGTCATAAACTCCCGGTCCTTCACCAACTCCGGAAACTGCTATCCTCAGAGGGTGAACCAGTTGGCCTTTGCTAATACCTAGCTGGCTGGCAATTTCATCCAGAACTTTTTCAAAATCTTCTTTTGATGGATTATTTAATAACTCAAATCGTTCTTTTAATTTATTCAGTAATTCGGCTGAATCTTCTTTCCATCGTTTCTTTAAATTCTGCTCTTCATAAGTTTCAGGAGCATGAAAGAAGTATGGACTTTTTGATAAGTATTCCTTAATGAATGAAACTCTTTCTTTCATTGCTGAAATCACCTTCAGGAGATATTCATCGCTGTATTTATTGTCTTTAAATTCTGATTTTTCAATTTCTGCTCTTAACATCTTAAGTACTTCAGTGTCCGGCTTTCTTCTTAAATGTTCGAAGTTAAGCCAGTTTAGTTTTTCAATATTAAAAACTGCGCCTGATTTGTGAACTCTTTCGAGGGAGAATTTTTCAATCAACTCATCTATCTCATAAAATTCTTTGTCATCTCCGTAATTCCATCCCAGAAGTGCAACGAAATTTATTAGTGCTTCTTTTAAATAGCCTTTTTCTCTGTAATCTTCAACTGCAACATCGCCTTGACGCTTGCTTAATTTTGATTTATCAGGATTAAGCAGAAGCGGAAGATGAGCAAATATAGGTTTCTCCCAGCCAAAGTAATCATAAAGAATAATATGCTTTGGAGTTGAGGAGAGCCATTCTTCGCCTCTTATCACGTGGGAAATTGCCATCAAATGATCATCAACAACATTGGCAAGATGATAAGTAGGAAAGCCATCACTTTTTAGTAATACCTGGTCGTCAATGTTATTAGTCTCAAATTCAACAGTGCCTCTTATTACATCATCAAAAATAATTTTCTGATCAGGCTTAACATTTAATCGTATTACATGGGGAATGCAAGAGTTTAATTTTTCTTCTATCTCAGTTTTAGAAAGATGCAGACAGTATTTATCGTACTTTGCCTGCGGGAGTTTTTGTTTTTGCTGCTCCTCTTTTAGCTTTTCAAGACGCTCAGGTGTGCAAAAGCAGTAGTAAGCTTTTCCCTCTGATATGAGTTTTTGAGCAAGCTCTTTGTAAATACCAAGTCGCTCTGACTGCAGGTAAGGTGAAAATTCACCACCAATATCAGGTCCTTCATCAAAACTGATTCCTGCCCAGTTTAATGTGTCAATAAGATTTTCGATTGCTCCTTCAACAAATCTTTTTCTGTCTGTATCTTCAATTCTGAGTATTAATTTGCCATTTTTATTTTTCGCAAAAAGATAGTTGTATAATGCAGTTCTTAAACCCCCAATGTGCAGATATCCAGTTGGGCTTGGGGCAAATCGTAAACGTGGTGTTATTTCATTCATTATAATTTAAAAATAGAAAAAATTGTAATTAAAGATAAAAAAGTAAATGAGTAAAAAGCTAAGCAGGTAAAAAGGGCTGTACTAAGAGTTAGCAACCAATTTCTTCTCAGTGTAGTATTTTACTTTTTGAATGAATTCCTGACTATCAATAGGTTTTGGGATATAGTCAGTTGCCCCGGCATCCAGGCATTTTTCTCTGTCACCCTTCATAGCAAATGCGGTTAATGCGACTATTGGAGTATCCTTATATTGTTTGAGTTCCCTTATTTTTTTAGTTGCCTCAAATCCATTCATTACGGGCATTTGCATATCCATTAAAATAAGGTCGTAATGCTGCTGCTTGACAGCGTCAAGTGCTTCCTGTCCGTTTTCAACAACCACAATAGTCTCAAAATCATTTTTCTTGAGGAGACGTGTAACGATGATCTGCGAATGTTTGTAATCTTCAACAAGTAAAATTTTAACAGTATCTTTTTTCTCCTTGACTTCTTCCTGAGTAGATGGTTCCTCGTACCTATTTATCATTTGATTGATAGTTTCCTGCATCTCTTCGAGGCTTGTGCTTCTTTTTTGCAAAAGGTTTTCGAAGAGTCCATCGATTCGTTTTATATCATCCTCGAAATTTTCTTTACCGGTGTAAATAATAATTGGTAAATTTTTAAATTGCTCATAGGATTTAATTCTCTCAATCAACTCAATTCCGTCGATATCTGGCATGTCGAGGTCAATAATCGCAAGATCAAGATGCAAATTTTGTATCGAATCTAAAACCCGAGTTGAATCAGAGTGAGCTATTGCTTTGAATCCATTTCTCTCAACAGCTTCTTTCAGCAAATTAAGACTTGGAATATCATCATCAACTAAAAGGATGTTCGAATCTTTTCGTAATCTGTAATTCGTGAGAACTTCAATGAGGTATTTATAGTTTATCGGTTTAACGAAATACTCAACAGCACCCATCAGGAATGCTTTCTGCTGCTCAGCTTCTACAGAGCAGATTATTACAGGGGTTTGTTTAGCATTTTTATTCTCACGAATTTTTTGAAGCAAATCAAGACCATTTGCATCGGGTAAAACTATATCCATCAGAATTGCAAGAAATCGTTCTTTCTGAAGAATCTTTAAAGTCTGCTCAGCAGAATTTACTATGGTTGGTTCATAGCCCCATTTATTTAAATAATTTGAGAGAAGTTTGGAAGTGGCATAATCATCTTCAACTACGAGAACTTTATTCGTGAAATCAGCTTTTGGCAAACTGCTGATTTGTTTTTCGATAATTGAAATTTCTTCAACCGGAATTGTGAGATTGAATGTAGTACCTTTTCCCACTGTACTTGAGATATTCAATTCACCGTTTAGAAAATCAACATATCTTTTTACCAGAGTAAGTCCTAATCCCGTAGTATTTCCAACCGTAGTGATGTACTGATCAGCTAAAGCGAAAGGATTATAAATTTCTTTTAATTTATCAGATGGAATTCCTACTCCCGTGTCAGATATTCTTATACTTAAATGATCTTTTTCGGGTGAAAATACAGAGACGCTTATCTTGCCCTTTTCGGTCAATCGAACTGAATTAGTAAGAAGATTCACAATGATGTAATGTAGTTTTTGTGAATTACACTTCACTGACTCCGGTAATCCTCTATCAATGTTTGAGATTATCTCGATCCTGTTCCGGTATACTTTATCCTCAAACATCTTTAATAAATCGCCAAAGAACTGCGTAAGGTTAATTTCAGAAATTTCAGAGGTACTCTTGAATGTTTCTATTTTTACAAGATCAACAAGATCATTTAATAGCGAAAGTAAATCGTAAGCATTTTCCTTAAGAGTTGAAAGATATTCTAACTGAGTTTGAGTTAAGCTCTCCTCATTAAGCAAAGATGCAAAACCTAATATGCTGTTGATTGGAGTTCGGAGTTCAGGCCCTATTGTCGTAACTATTTCACTGATGGAAGAACTTAATCCGCCTTTTTTTCCCATCCATAGACGCAATAAATTTCTTAAAGAATTACCTATTGTAATAATGTTATCCCGATCGATGTTTGTGAACTCAGTTTTCTTAGCAATTTTGAGGACAACTCTTTCACCCTCTGTTACACCGAGATGGAGACATCCTTCGTGAACGACCAAATCGCTCGCCTTAAATTCACACTGTGGATTAATAATGAACTTTGTGTCAGTTGATGGGTTAGCCAGTCCTTCACAATTTTTGCAGCTCAATTCAGCAGAGAGACTTAAAGATTTTTTTGCTGAAGAAGATTTTCCAAGAAGCTCAAAAGATTTATCCTTGACTTTAAGCAGAACTACTGCTTCGAACTCATATTCGTTCACAAGATAATCACATAAATTATCCGGAAATTCTTTTGCGGCAGAGAGGGCGTACTGAATAATATTATTATACTTGGATATAAAATCTATTTGTGAGCTTTGCATCTGTTATGTTTCTTCTTTTAAGATAATATTTCAATTAAACGGGCTTAAATATAAGAATATAATATTATGGACTTTTTTTAACTCTGTGAATTTCTTAACTATTCAATCGAAATTTCAAAACTCCGTCTTATTTGTCGCTGTAAATATATTAAATAAGTTGAAATTAGAATATATGTTCAAATTAAATTATTATTATCTAAATTATTACAAATAATAAACTTAAAGGCTAATATCTATCTGAAAGGAGAGGATATTATCCAGATTACCGGGTATACTGCTATCCCCTGAGCCAAGTGATTTTTCAGCCGGTTTATATGTTTCCGAATATTTGGCAGACACAGTAATAATTTGATAAGGTCTGTATCGCAACATAAAATACCATCTTATGCCTTCATTAAAAAGTGGAACATTTGTTAAAACTCCTGTCAGGTTATTTTCATATTCATATATCGCAGATCCAAATGAGTCTGTCTTGAAGAAAATTATCCTTCCGTAAAGATTGAAATTATTTGTTGGTGAATATCTGACATCCTGGAAGATTAGGTATCCATTTTCATTTTCACCGGTTTGAGCAACTCTGAATGTGTTGTATTCAAATCGTCCTCTGAGTCTGATTTGGTTAGAAATTGAATAAATAATTTCTCCACGAAAAACCTGTCTTAGTCTTTTAACTATGCTTTTGGAATTATCAATCAGTTGGGTGATATCCTTGTTCTCGTATTTATATCTAGCTCTTAGTTCAAATTTTTTAATTGGCTTTGAAAGAAAATCAACTAAGTATTCATCGCCCTGAGCTGAGTTGGGATTAAAAAATGTTGCATAAGGAAATTTGAATTGATCATAATAAAAATTCAGCAGACCGATTGGAGTTTTCCATCTGAATCCCGTGTAAATTCCGAATTCGTTATTTGTGGCGCCATTCCTTTCTCCAAAAGCATAACCATGTAAGCTGTTAAAATTTCTTGGATAACTTCTGATGGATGTGACGAATGTGAAGCTATTGCTTATTAACATCTCAAATAAATTTATTGAAGCAACAGAAATTCCATTGTAAGAAAATTCACCGGAAAAGTTGAATCGGTTAAAGATAATAGAATAAGATGCTGCAGTGTAATCAAATTTATCTCCTGAAATATCGTAAACATTAGATGGTTGAAATTTGTTGCTGAAGCTTGATTGATAGTAGATAGCTCCGAGATGCAATATATTTCCGTATCTGTAATCTATTCTGCCGCCGATCATCTTCTCGCTCGCAGTTTTTCTTTTTCTGATTTCATTCGGAGTTCTGTGCAGCCCATCTAACGGTGCGGAAGTTATCATACCTGTTACGCTATCAATGTTTGCATCAAAATAATTGTAAGAATAAAATCCGGTAAGAATGAATTCACCCAGATTAAAAGCTGCCGCTGCTCCCCGGAAAA
Organism: Ignavibacteriaceae bacterium; assembly: GCA_025455085.1. Lineage (GTDB taxonomy): Bacteria > Bacteroidota > Ignavibacteria > Ignavibacteriales > Ignavibacteriaceae > IGN2. The sequence goes on along the minus strand of JALONF010000017.1, from coordinate 3,236 downwards.
AATTATTTTCGGTCGAGCTTGTGTATGGTCTGATTATTCTATCATTTCTTCTTACAGGGACTACCGCATCAGCACCTTTGGAATAAGCGTAAGGACTCCAAAAAGTTAAACCCTGTCCGAACTCCAGAAAGTAATCCATTACCACTGCCCTGTGAATAATTCCAATATCATTAGCTGCAATATGAAAAGTTGAGAATTCATTAATTGAACTTTCGCCGGCATCTTTATCAGCAAGATATCCAGCCTGGAATTGATTACCGTACTTAACAAGCAAACGGTTGTATAGCTTTGGTTTAGTTCCTTCAAACCTGTTTTTCAGGAAGCCTTCATTTGTCTGGAGAGCATTTATGAATCTGCTTCTTAAAAGAACATTCGTTTGTGAGACGATTGTTTCCATTTTACCCGGCGGTTCAACTTCCTCGGAGGGTTTCCTATCGATATAAAGGAACGGTGTAATTTTTTTTACGAGTTCTTTATTAAGATTTTCAATTGAATTAAGTTCGTTCAATGAAAAGAAATAACCGTACTTCTTTCGATGTTCAATAATTAATCTGGCGGTTGAAATATCAATTGAAGGAATCTGTACAAGGTCATCAATCGTTGCTGTATTAATGTTTATCGGATTAAGCAGCAGCTGCTCAAGCTGATCGTACAAATCTGACTCATCAATATCACCGACCGGTTCCTGAAGAATATCTTCAAGAATTTCTTCAGTTCTCAGGTAAGTTGAATCTGTTTGGGAAAATATTTCATCAACAGAAATAGTTGAAAGCAGAATGACAGAAATCAATATGAAATAAATACGCTTCAAAGTCTTCGGCAAAATTATTTGCTTGAATTTAAATATCGCCTAACGGCTTCTGACCGGCTTCCTTCTCTGCCAAAGCTTAAAATTATTCCTGCCTGGTGTGTTAAGCCAAGATCTTGATGAGTGAAGAATGCATAATCAAGACTGAAGATTGAATAGTTAATACCAACTCCTGCACTGAATCTTGATGGATCATTAGATGTTCCGGCTCGTAAAGAGAGATATTCAATTATATCGTACTCAATTCCAATCTGCACCGATGGATTAAACCTGATATCTTTTTCAAGAGCAAAATTCAGAGAGAAATTTTGGAGAATATCATAACTTAAACCGGTCAAAAGAACCATCGGAATCTGGTCATCTATATCAGCTATTGATGCTCTGTTGAGATTTGTTACTGCAAATCCCCAGCGTAGTTCATCAAGAATATAAACTAGTCCGCCGACATTTAAATAGAATGCACTCGTGCTTCCGTAATTCTGAATTGAGTAAGTATGATAATTAAGTGTAGCGCCGGCGAACAATATATTTTCATAATTGTAAGCATAACCAAGTACAACTTTTGATTCGCGGTAAAGATCAAAACCATACGTCATTCCTCCAATGCTGAGCGAACCAAAATTAAATGGTTCATTGTAAGCGACGTAACCATTTGATAATTCTGTTAAACCGAATGGAGCGGGGGAATAATAGATACCAACTTCTCTCCAGTTCAATTGAGCAAGTCCTGCTGGATTGCTGAATAACGAAAATACATCGTTGGCGAGTGCTGCATCGGAGTTTGCCATTGATATTTGTCTTGCCCCGGGATTGTATTGCGGGTAAATCAGTGAATTCAGTATAAGAAGCAAGTAAAGGCTAAAAACTTTTCTCATAGAGTGTGCTTTTTAATTTGTTGAGTCAGTATAACTAAATTCCTATATTAAAACTACAAATTTCTAAGAGTAAGTAATGAAATATACAGTATTATTTTTATTGTTTTTATCGTCTTTAGCAATTGCTCAGGAACTCAATTGCAGGGTTGAAGTTAACTATCAGAATTTGCCGGTAAATAACCGCGAACTTTTAACTGACTTTGCTGGTGTTATTGAAAATTATATGAACACCACTCGATTTACTAATGTTGACTGGGGTCAAAAAATAGATTGTTCACTAAGCATTTTTTTTACAGGTGCAAGCAGTGATGTTGATTACTCAGCGCAGATTGTGATTGTGAGTCAAAGACCTATCTATAAATCAACGAAGAATTCTCCGATTCTAACTGTCAACGATGGTCAGTGGCAGTTCAAGTATCAAAAAGGACAGGCACTATATCCCAATCAAACTACATTCGATCCATTAACGAGCTTCCTCGATTATTATGCTAATATTATAATTGGAATGGATTCTGATACTTTTGAACCTGCAGGAGGAACGCCATATTTTAAACGTGCTCAGGATATTGTAAATTTAGGTTCGAACAGCGGGTCAAGTCTTGGCTGGCAATCAAGCAGTGCGACTTACAGCAGATGGGGATTAGTGAATGACATATTATCAGCAACTTATTCGTTCTTCAGAAATTCAATTTTCGATTATCATTATGGCATTGATGTATTTAGCCAGAATAAACAACTCGGACAGCCAAAGATTGAAAGTCTCGTAAATGTTTTATGGGTCATGTATGAGAAACTTGGTAGCATAAATAGCGTATACGTCAGAACATTTTTTGATGCGAAGCATGGAGAATTAATTGATTACCTAAGTGATTATCCTGATCCAGAAATATTTTCTAAACTAAAGAAAATTGATCCGCCTCATTCGTCAAAGTACGATGCGGTAATGCCGTAGGGAAAATTTTATTTAATTAAACTTTTTTCCAAAGTCTTAAGGAATTTCTTTATTTTTGAACAATCATAATCTCAGGGATTATAATTGTCCGTTCAACTTATCAATCAATACTACACGAAGCGTGACAAGCTTATTCAGTTCGGTGGATCGAAAAACGAACTGAGCATCCGTGATGCCTTCAAAGACCTTCTCAATCATTACGCTGAAAAGAAAAACCTTATGCTTGTTCCCGAAATTGCTGTGCAGGGAACAAAAGGTGCAAAGGTTAAACCTGATGGAACTCTTAAGAATGCTTTACGTTTGGATTATGGTTACTGGGAAAGCAAAGATGAAAAGGATACGATTGATGATGAAATAAATGTTAAACTTAAAAAAGGTTATCCGCAAACAAATATTCTTTTCGAAGATGGCTCTACTGCTGTTCTTATTCAGCACGGCGAAACGGTTGAACGTGTTGATATGTTCGACCGGGAAAAGCTGGATAAAATCCTCAACCAGTTTATCAGCTATGAACATCCGCAGGTTACTGAGTTTAATGATGCATTAAAAAAATTCCAGGAAGACCTCCCCGATATTGTTGAGGCTTTGCGTGATATGATGG
>JALONF010000203.1 GCA_025455085.1 Ignavibacteriaceae bacterium | reverse complement strand
TGTTGATGGACCAACTATTGAATACAATGGAAAACTTTACGGCTTTTGCTGTCCCGGCTGCGATGCAAAATTTAAAAAGAATCCTGAAAAGTATTCAAAGAACTTAAGTGAAGATGGAACAAAATTTATCGGTAGAAAATAAACAACAAACGTCATTGCGAGTCCCGATTCTTCGGGACGAAGCAATCTGCAAAAAAAATAGTGGGCAGGTCACTCCTCGCAATGACAACAAATTAATTCATAATAAAACAAAAGGAGTAACACAATGTTCAAGCAACTCATATTCATTCTTTCAGCAGTTTTAGTTCTGGGTGCATTCACACTTGCACAGGATAAGCCTGAAACCGAAAAGAAAGAAAAAAAAGAATGTTCAGATAAATCAAGCTGTTGTTCCGGAATGAAGGAATCTTCAACTGGAGTCAATATGGAAAAGAGTGGTGAGACAGCATCTCTGCAGATATGGAATAAAGTATGTCCTATTAAAGGAGAAGAAATTGACGCAGATGCACCAACTGTTGAATACAACGGAAAGTTAATTGGTTTCTGTTGTCCTGGCTGCGATTCAAAGTTTCAGGAAGATCCTGAAAAATATATAAAGAATCTAAATGAAGATGGTTCAGAGTTCCTTAAGAAAAGCTAATTCTCCGATCGGGGATGCATTTTTGTGCATCCCTTTTTTTATTTTAGTGATGAGATGAAAAATTTAATCAGGACAGCTTTTGCACTAAGTTTAATAACTATCTTCTACAATATTGCTGAAGGAATAATTTCAGTTTATTTTGGTATTTCAGATGATGCACTTGCGCTTCTAGGTTTCGGAGTGGATAGTTTTGTGGAAGTGATTTCTGGTATCGGAATTGCTCATATGATTCTAAGGATGAAATATTCTAAAGTAGAAACACGGGATGCTTTTGAAAAAACTGCTTTGAGAATCACCGGTACAGCATTTTATCTTTTAACTTTCGGTCTGATTGTTGGCTCAGTACTTAATATAATTAATGATGTAAAACCGGAATCAACTTTACCTGGAATAATCATAGCCGGCATTTCAATCCTAACAATGTATTGGCTGATGACATCCAAATTAAAAGTTGGTAAAGCTTTAAACTCTGATGCAATCATAGCTGATGCAAACTGTACTAAAACTTGTTTTTATCTTTCGTTTATTCTATTAGCTGCCAGCGGACTATACGAATTATTTAATATTGCATACTTTGATATTTTAGGATCGGTAGGAATTGCTTACTTTGCTTTTAAGGAAGGCAGGGAAGCATTTGAAAAAGCTAAAAGTGGAAATCTTTTATGCAGTTGTGAACATGATTCTGTCCCCGTTGAAAGACTGGCAGAAAAAAATAATTAAGAGAATATTAAACCGTGAACGCACATTCTCACAGTCATACAAACTACAATAAAGCTTTCATAATCGGCATAGCACTAAATGTAATTTATATTTTAGTTGAAGTGTTTTATGGCTTGCTGATAAACTCAATGGCATTGCTTGCAGATGCAGGACATAATTTCAGTGATGTACTAGGATTATTACTTGCGTGGGGTGCTGCTTATCTTGCCAAAACTGCGACAACTGAAAAACGTACTTATGGCTTTAGAAAGTCAACTATACTCGCGGCGCTGTTCAATGCAATTCTATTAATGATCGCCGTTGGTGCAATAACGATTGAAGCAATAAGAAAATTTATTTCACCCGAGCCTGTTCAAGGATTAATTATGATGTTGGTTGCTGGAGTTGGAGTTATAATTAATGGTATAACAGCATTTCTTTTTATGAAAGGAAGAAAAGAAGACCTCAACATCAAAGGTGCTTTCCTACATATGGCTGCTGATGCCGGAGTTTCTCTGGGAGTTGTAATCGCCGGTTTTATAATATATTCAATCGGCTGGCTTTGGGTAGATCCTGTTATAAGTCTCGTGATAGTTTTAGTTATTACTATCGGAACGTGGGGATTGTTAAAAGATTCTTTTCATCTTTCCATAGATGCGGTACCAAATGGAATAAATCTGAAAGATGTAGGGAATTACCTGAAAGGAATTAACGGTGTTGTCGAAGTTCACGACTTGCATATCTGGGCAATGAGTACAACAGAAACAGCACTTACTGCTCATCTTGTAATTCCAGGCGAAACAAAGGATGATTACTTTCTGAAAAAAATTTGCGGAGAATTGCATTCTAGATTTGGTATCGAGCACTCAACAATTCAAATCGAAAAATCGGCACAAAGTGCTAACTGTGAACATCATAATGTCTAACCGGTAAAATATTTCAAGTTAATAACTGCACTTCTTTTATAATTCTGATAAATATTATCCTTAAATTTCGCCAGTAAATTTCCTCTGATATTAACGGAGAGTACTTATGAAAGACACACCAATCAACTACGAAGTTGTTTCTAAAAAAATAAAAGAAAGCCGCATTGATAATATTGGCACAGCTACCATCCGTGAACTAAAAAAATTAGTTGATGAGATTGAAAAGGAAACCGGTGAGAGATTTGTAAGAATGGAGATGGGAATTCCGGGTTTGCCAGCTGCAGATGTCGGTGTGAAAGCAGAAATAGAAGCTCTCAAAAAAGGAATAGCAAATACTTATCCTGATATTCAGGGAATAGCTCAACTAAAAACAGAAGCTTCCAGATTTGTTAAATTGTTTTTAAATATTGATGTAAATCCTGAAGGATGCATTCCAACTGTTGGTTCGATGCAAGGTAGCTTTGCTGCGTTCATAACTACGAGCCGGATGTATAAAGAACAGGATACAATTCTCTTTCTTGATCCTGGTTTCCCAGTACATAAACAGCAATTAAAAGTGCTCGGACAAAAATTTGAGACTTTTGATGTTTACGATTTCCGCGGTGACAAGCTCAAAGCAAAAATTGAATCATATCTTTCAAAGGGTAATATTGCTGCAATGCTTTATTCCAATCCAAACAATCCTTCATGGATTTGCTTCACAGAAAAAGAATTGAAAATAATTGCCGAACTTGCTGACAAATACAATGTAGTCGTTCTTGAAGATCTCGCATACGTTGCAATGGATTTCAGGAAAGATCTTTATCATCCGGGTAAACCACCTTACCAGGCAACTGCTGCAAGATATACTGATAATTACATTCTTTTCATTTCAAGTTCAAAAGCATTTAGCTATGCAGGGCAGAGAATAGGATTGATGATTATGTCTGATAAGCTTTATGAAAAAAAATGTCCTGACCTTAGAAGATTCTACACTACTGATATTTTCGGCCGCGCAATGATTTTCGGAACAGTATATGCTTTGAGTGCAGGTGTTACTCACTCAGCCCAGTATGCAGTTGCAGCAATGTTGAAAGCCGCAAACGACAATCAATTTAATTTTGTTGATATAGTTAAGGAGTATGGCGAAAAAGCTAAAATTATGAAGAAGCTTTTCACTAATAACGGTTTTTATATTGTGTATGATAAAGATGAAAACGATCCGATCGCTGATGGTTTTTATTTCACATATGCCTATCCGAATTTTTCAGGTGAAAAACTTCTTGAAGAAATGCTTTATTACGGTATAAGTGCAATCTCTCTTGCAATAACGGGAAGCCAGAGACTTGAAGGAATAAGAGCCTGTGTCTCACTTGTTCAGCGCGATCAATTTCCCGATCTCGAGAGACGTTTGAAGAAGTTTCATCAAGATCATCCTTTAAATTGAATGTATAAAAAAGTTTGTTAAAGGAAGACTTGATAATTAAATTCACAACCACGATTCAAATTATTCTAACAGATTACAGATTATGAAAGTTCACGAACTGCTCGATACAAAAAATATCCTCACAGGTTTCAAAAGTGAAAACAAAGATGATGTAATTAATGAACTGGTTGATTTATTAAATGGAGATCAACGTGTTATCAATTTGGAGGAAGTAAGAAAGTGTGTATTTGAAAGAGAAGAAAAAATGTCAACCGGTGTTGGTAAAGGATTCGCAATTCCGCATGGTAAAACAAATTCAGTAACGGATATACTTGCTGCCTTTGGGAAAAGTAGAACACCGATTGAATATAATTCTCTCGATGGTGAACCGGTTCATCTTGTGTTTTTACTCATTGGAAAAGAAACTCTTTTAGCAAAGCATATAAAACTTCTCAGCAGGATTTCCCGGCTGATGAACAATGAGGAATTCAGAAAAAAACTTATCAATGCAGACAGTAAGGAATCAATTCTGAAAATATTTCAGGAAGAAGAGCAGAGCTATTCCGATGTTTAGTCAAAACATCTTGAGCGCATTTCTAATTATTTTATGATCAAAGCAGTAACAGGTACAAAAGATATTCTCCCTTTAGATATTCCTCGCTGGAAATATCTAGAAAAAACCGTTGAGAGAATTTTTAGCAATTTCAACTACAAAGAAATCCGTACACCAATTTTTGAAGAGACTGCACTTTTTGCCAGAGGTATTGGTGAAGAAACCGATATCGTCGGTAAGGAAATGTACACATTTAAAGATCGAAGTGATGCCAGTCTAACATTAAAACCTGAAATGACTGCAGCAGTGGTACGTTCTTATGTTGAACATTCACTCGGTTCACAGCA
>JALONF010000202.1 GCA_025455085.1 Ignavibacteriaceae bacterium | reverse complement strand
TATGTTTCAAAAGCTAAATAGTGCAATTCATAATTTTGCGAAGAGACAGATGACCTGGTTCAGAAAAATGGAAAGAGAAGGCATCGAAATAAATTGGTTTCCTCCCGATTATCCAACAATAAAAAACTTTGTAAACTCACAGTTAAATAATGCAAAAAGCATATCCTGATAATGTTGACTTTTATATTGAGAAAAAATCCTTAAAGCGATGGAATCTCGAATGGACTGAAGTTTCAGGGGTACGAGCTGTGATTGTCATTCCTGCTATTTGTGAGTTTAAAAATATCAAAAGAGTTTTAATATCGCTTGCCCAGAATGACAGATTTTGTTTACAAAAGTCACTTATAGTTTTTGTTGTTAATAACTCTGTTTCTTCTGCAACTGAAATAAAAGATGATAATAATAAGAGCATTTCGCTTCTTCGAGAAATAATTAATAAAAGATCATCCGAAGAAATAGCAAAAACTATCTGGAATTCAGGTATGCATTTAGGCTTGATTGACGCATCATATGAAATGCATTTAGGCTTGATTGACGCATCATATGAAGGCAAAGAATTTAATGAGGCAATAGCAGGGGTTGGTCTTGCAAGAAAAATTGGGATGGACACAGCTTTGCAGGTTTTTGATTATACGACTTCAGAGAAAAAGTTAATAATATCTCTGGATGCAGATTGTTTAGTTGAAGAAAATTACCTTTCTGAGATAAGTTTATTTTTCAAGAAGCAAAATGTTTCTGCGGCCACTGTTGACTTCGAACATAATCTTTCAGAAGATGGCATAAACAGGCTTGGTATAATTTCTTATGAAATATTTTTAAGACACTATGTTGCAGGACTTCTTTTTGCACAATCACCTTTTGCTTTTCATACAGTTGGTTCAACCGTTGCGTGTGATCACGAAGCTTACATTAAAGTTGGCGGGATGAACACAAAAAAGGCAGCCGAGGATTTTTACTTTCTTCAGAAATTAGCAAAGCACTTCAGAATAAACAGAATTGACTCAATTAAGGTTAAACCGTCCGCAAGAGAATCGTGGCGGGTGCCATTCGGTACGGGAAGAAGTATGATTGACTTTACTTCCAAAAAGAAAAACATTTTTGTTTACGATACAGACATTTACATCATTTTAAAGGGTTGGTTAGACTTATTGCATTCCGATTTATCACTAAATCCAGGTCAAATCTTAAGTGAGACAAAAAAAATCCACCCGGAACTTTACAACTTTCTTGAGAGCCGCGGATTCAGCAAAGATTGGGAAAAAATTCTTGAGAATAGCAAATCAATTAAGCAGCTTAACTACCAGAGAAAGAATTGGTTCGATGCATTCGAGACACTCAAGCTAGTTCATCATTTAAGGGATACTTCGTTTCCAATGATTGATATAGATTCAGGTGTTAAAAAGTTATTTAAACTTGTTCAACATACTGCTAACTTTGAGTGGGTTGATGAGAAAATTTCAATCGAAGAAAAGTATTCGCATTATTTATCTGAATTAAGATTACTTGAAATTGCGCTTCACAATAAAAATTTAGTATGATCATAAAAACAGAACAGAACGAAATTCAGGATTACCTTAAAGATGCTTCTAACACAAATGGTTACTGCGAAGCTGTTATTTATCCGGAGAATACTGACGAAGTAATCTCAATTCTGAAGCGGGCAAATTCTGAAAAAACGAAAATTACGGTTTGTGGAAACAGAACGGGATTGTCCGGAGGAAGTGTTCCAAACGGAGGGATTGTTCTTTCGACCGAAAAGATGAACAGAATTTTGGAAATAAATGAAGAAGAGCAATTTGCAATCGTTGAGCCGGGTGTTCTTCTCTCTGACTTTCTGAAAGAACTAAAACCCAGGAAACTTTACTATCCTCCTGATCCAACCGAGCTTAATTGTTTTTTGGGCGGGACAGTTGCAACCAATGCATCCGGTTCGAAGACGTTCAAATATGGACCTACGAGGGATTTTGTTATTGGGATAGAAATAGTTTTAGCATCCGGTGATCTGTTGGTTCTGGATAGAGGTAAATACTTTGCAAAGAATTTTGATTTATCCATCACAACCGCTGATCAGAAAAGAATTGAATTAAAAATTCCATCCGTAAAATCTCTTCCGACAAAAAATACTGCAGGTTATTTCTGCCGAGAGAATATGGATGTAATTGATTTATTCATTGGCTCTGAAGGTACTCTTGGAATATTAACAAAGCTGAAGTTGAAATTGCTGCCAGCTCCACAAATGGTTCTCTCTGCTGTTATATTCTTTAATTCTGAAGATGACGGACTGAACTTCATTGAAGAATCAAGAAATGAGTCTTTCAATTCAAGAATAAATAAATCTTCTATTTCCATTGATGCGCTTGCATTAGAATACTTTGATAAATATGCACTTGATTTTCTTAGACAAGATTTTCCTAATATTCCAGAGGATGCAAACTCAGCAGTATGGTTTGAGCAGGAAATGGATGAAGAATCAAGCAATTCAATAACTGACTTGTGGATTAATCTAATTGAAAAACACAATGGCGATCTCAGCCACTCCTGGATTGCTATGAACGAAAAGGATAAATTAAAATTTATAGAATTCCGACATAGAATTTCCACAAAGGTTAATGAGTTCATTTCATCCCGCAATATGAGAAAGCTGGGAACCGATTTTGCCGTTCCTGATGAAGAGTTGAAGAAATTTTATTTTAAGTTGAAGAATGATGTTGAAAAAACAGGATTGGACTACGTTATCTACGGTCATTTTGGCAACTCACATATTCATCTAAATATGCTGCCGAAGAATGCAGAAGAATTTGAGACAGCAAAAAAACTTTATGATAATATGTGTTTATCTGCAATCAAATCAGGAGGAACATTTGCAGCAGAACACGGAGTTGGTAAGAATAAAAAAGCATTGCTTTATGAAATGTACGATGAGAAAGTAATGAGTGAAATGTGGAAGATAAAACAGACTCTTGATCCAAACCTGATTCTTTGCTGTGGAAATATTTTCAAAACAGAAAGTTAATTACTTCGCCAAAGCGTTATTAATTTTTTCAAGAAGAACTGTTTTTGTAAATGGTTTAGATATGTAATGTGTACACCCGCCGCTAAGTATTCGGTTTTCATCTTCCCTGAGAGCATAAGCAGTTACGGCAATAATCGGAACGTTCTTGTAATTTTTTATTTTCTTTATCTCTCTGGCCAGTTCCATTCCGTTAAGTCCTTTACAAAGACTTATGTCCAATAAGATAACTGCATAGTTATTCTTATGAATTTTCTCAAGGGCTTCCGTAGAATCAGCAGCAGTATCAACCAGGAAATAGTCTCTTAAAAACATACCGACTATCTCGCGATTTATACTATCGTCTTCAATGTATAGTATAGAAGATAATACCCCTTTTTCTTTTTGCATCACGTTCTCCTTAAACAGACTATTTAATAGTCAAGCTATTCGCGCTTAAAAAAATCCGTCCCCTCCTTTGTATCTTTAAGAGTAATAGCAAGGCTCTCTAACTTTTTTCTGATATCATCAGCTAATTGAAAATTCTTTTCGTTCTTAGCTTTAAGCCTGATATCAATTAAAATTTTTATTAGTTCATTTTCGAGCAAAGAGTCCTGCTTCACTTCTTTCTCCTTAAAAGAAATAATTCCGAGTACATTATCGGCAGTTTTAATTAAAAAATCCCTGGCTGCAATATAAAAATCAAGATGAAGATTTTCCTTTTCAGCAATAGTTCTGTTAGCTTCCTTTACAAAATCAAATATAACAGCCACTGCCTGAGGTGTATTAAAGTCGTCATCGAGAGCATCTGTAAATCTTTTTTCAAAATGCTGAAAATTGAAGCCCGGGTCAACGCCTCCGGGTTTGTTCTTATTCATTGCAGAATCTATTGCCGAACGAAGATTTTTTAGTTTTTCCAATCCTTTTTCTGCCGAATCAAGCAGTTCGCTGGTAAAATCAACCGGACCTCTGTAGTGAGCTTGGGCAAAGAAAAGTCTGATTGCTTCAGCAGAGTATTTAGCCAGCACTTCCCTCGCGGTGAAAAAGTTGCCAAGTGACTTTGACATTTTTTCTTTATTGATATTTAAAAAACCAAAATGCAGCCAGTACTTAACAAAAGGTTTCTTTGTAGCAGCTTCACTCTGTGCAATTTCATTTTCGTGATGAGGAAAAATCAAATCATTTCCACCAGCGTGAATGTCAAATGTTTCACCAAGATGTTTGCAGCTCATAGCTGAGCACTCAATATGCCAGCCCGGACGACCATTACCCCACTCGCTTTTCCAGAATGGTTCGCCTTCTTTTGATTTTTTCCACAAAGCAAAATCAAGCGGATCCTGTTTTTCTTCCATCACTTCAACTCTTGCACCTGACTCAAGCTCATCGATTTTTTTACCACTTAATTTTCCATAAGGTTTAAAGGATGAAACATTATAAAAAACGTTACCATCCACATTGTACGCTGCACCACCATCAACTAATGCTTTTATCATTCTTAATATTTCATCAATATTATCAGTTGCTTTGGGATAGAAAGTAGCCAGCTTGATCTTCAGTCTTTTTATATCCTCAAAAAATGCATCCGAGTATTTTTTAGCAACTTCACTTGCAGGAACTTTTTCTTCGATGGATTTTTTTATGATCTTATCATCAATGTCTGTCAGATTCATTACATAAGTAACGTTGTAATTCTTATATTCAAGATATCTTCGGATGATATCTGCCATTATGAAAGTACGTGCGTTGCCGATATGAAAATAATCGTAAACAGTCGGTCCGCAGATGTACATTCCAATTCCTCAATTTGCTTTGTCAGTGTGTTGTATAATTTCAGCATGGATGTAGTAATAAAGTATTAAAATCAGTTATTAATATAACCAAATGGAAAATAATTTTTAGGCTTCAGTTGTTTTAAGCTTTTTAAGTAATAACTTCATATCATCAGGCAGTTCGGAATTGAAAAACATTTTCTTTTTTTCTATTGGATGAAAGAATCCAACAGTTTTTGCGTGCAATGCTTGTCTCGGCATTATATCGAGAAGGTTCTGAACCCGTGCTTTTATTTTAGGCTGCTCGGAACCATAAATAATTTGTCTTCCTCCATAAGTAGGATCGCCAAAAACAGGCTTCCCGATTCCAGATAAATGAACTCTGATTTGGTGAGTTCGTCCTGTCTTTAAGTTTATTTTCAGATATGAAGTAAACTCAAACTCTTCAAGAACTTCGTATAATGTAAGAGCTGTTCTTCCTTCACTTTCGCTTATTGAAAATTTCTTTCTATCCTTTTTGCTGCGTACAATGTTAAAATTTATTTCACCTTTCTGCTCTTTAAATTTTCCCCAGCAGACAGCGTGATATTCACGTTCAACTGTACGTTTACTGAACTGCTCGGCAATTTTTGCGTGAGTATAATCATCCTTGGCAACAACAAGAAGTCCGCTTGTATCTTTGTCGAGACGATGAATAATTCCCGGTCTCCCGGGTTCATTTAAGTCACTAAGTTTTTTTGTATGATGAAGAAGCGCATTTACAAGAGTACCCGTGTAATTAGCATAAGCAGGATGAGCAACCATTCCGGCAGGCTTGTTGATAATTATCAGATAATCATCTTCATAAATAATATCAAGTGGAATATCTTCAGGCTCTACATCTTCTGGTCGTGGTGATATTGGATGGACAGCTTCAATTAGATCAGAAGGTTTAACCTGGTAATTGGCTTTTACTATAGCTCCATTAACTATAACAAGATTTGCATCAATAAGTTTTTGAACTTTAGAGCGGGTTGCATTTTCAATGGCATGAGTTAGAAAGAGATCTAATCGCTCTTTCTTTTTCCCATCGGGAACTTCAAACCGATATTTCTTTTCCTTTATCAGCTTCGCCATCGCTCAATCCATCATTTATATTTTTCGAAGACGGTTCGTTATCAGAAATTAATTTTTCTGCATTACTTTGCTTATCTAATTCTTCAGCGGCTTCCCTGCTCCTCTTATCTTCTGCTTCGTGGTGCTTGTAGAAGAACAGAAGAATTAATACTCCAACTGAAACGGCAGCATCAGCAATATTGAAGATAGGCCATCTATCATAACTTCTTCCAAAAATAGAAAAGTTAAAGAAATCGAAATCAAAAAAGTCAACAACTTTTCCATAGAAAAGCGGGGCATAATCATATATTAACCCATAGAACATTCTGTCAATAACATTTCCAACTGCACCGCCGAGTATTAATGCGATTGCAATTTTTAGACTAAGAGATTTTTTCCGGACAGTAAAAAGATAGACCAGCAAACCTATGCTTGCTACTAAGGAAAAAACGGAAATGAAAAGCTTGAAGTCTGATCCCGGGTCGAAACCAAATGCCATTCCAGGATTCTCAGTAAATGTTATTCTAAAGAAATCACCAATAACAGATATTGATTCGCCTAAATACATCCCCTCAAATTTTATATTTAATAAGGGAATTGAAATTCCCTTTATATAAAACTTCGAAATCTGATCGGCTATAATTACTCCGAGTGTCAGATATAATATTCTCAAGCTGGGTCCTCTCTGTCTTCAACGAATTGTGGTATCAGGTTTTTTTCCTTTTTCCTGCTCTTCATACTTAATATCAGGTAAATCAA
>JALONF010000201.1 GCA_025455085.1 Ignavibacteriaceae bacterium | reverse complement strand
CCTTATGTATTTACCGAACAGGGAGTCGCTATGCTTTCCGGTGTTTTGAAAAGTGAAACTGCGGTTAAAATGAGTATTCAGATTATTAGTGCATTTGTGGCAATGAGAAAGTTCATAATAAACAATGCACAGATATTCCAGAGAATTGATACAGTTGAAAGAAGACAGCTAAAACACGAAATGGAAACCGATGAAAAATTTGAAAGAGTATTCGATGCATTGCAAAAAGATGAGCTCAATCCAAAGCAAGGAATATTCTTTGACGGACAAATTTTCGATGCCTACAAATTTGTATCTGATTTAATACGGAAAGCAGAAAAATCCATTGTCCTTATTGATAACTATGTAGACGATACCGTGCTAAACTTATTTACCAAAAAGAAGAAGAATGTAACGGTTATCATTTAATGAACAATATCCTAAAATAGAAGTGACAGAATTCAAGCACTCGCACGACAGGTTTATGATAATTGATAATGAGGATGTTTATCACTTCGGAGCTTCATTGAAGGATCTTGGTAAAAAGTGGTTTGCATTCTCGAAGTTTGATAAGAAAGCATTGGAATTGTTGGATAAGCTTAATAAGTAATGAAACGATGAGTGGTGACTTCGATAATTTCGTCTCTAGCTTCGTAAGCAAAGCGCAGCGAGTCGACGAACACTCAGTCACCAGGAAAGAAAAAAAGTTGTTGAGTGTATGAGTGAACCAAAGAACTTATCGAGACAACCTGTTAATGGTGATCTTGATAACAAAATTAGAATACTAAATTAACTTGATCAAAGGATTCACTTACATACTTGAATGTGTAGATGGAAGTTTTTATACAGGCAGCACAAAAGATTTAGAAAAAAGACTCTGGGAACATAACAACGGTATCGGTGCTAACTATACCAAAACCAGGCTGCCTGTTGAAGTAATTTATTATGAAGAATACTCCAGGATTGACCAGGCATTTTATCGTGAGAAACAGATTCAAGGCTGGAGCAGAAGAAAAAAGTTAGCGCTTATAGAAGGTAAACCGGAGTTGTTACCTAAACTGGCGAAGAAAGTTTTTAAGAAGAAGTTGGCTTCGATAAATCACCTTCGGTGATTACTGAGCCACCTTCACAGAAATAGAGGTTGTCGAGTATTCCGAACGGAGTGAGGAATGTACCGAGACAACCAGTGGGTCAGTGTCTTCGGTATGTTCCGATTAATCGGAACTACTCAGACACCTTAGTTAGTAAAATGGTTGTCGAGTATTCCTAGCAAAGTGAGGAATGTATCGAGTAAAATTTCTTATCTCTCCAATCCAAAAATTACTAGAAACCTGAAGCTTACAGGTTCCTGAACTTGCCATACATTGCCCTGAGTAAGATCAACGAGAACTGTGGTGTCATCTGAAAGCTCTGTATTCTTTTCAAGTAAATACGCAAGCGGTAAATGCATCGTAGCCATAAGCTGCAAAGGACCCCAGCCCAACATCATACCAAGTGATCCGGTCATCCAGGTTTCATTTTTGTAATCATCCCGAGTGTGTGTTGCAGTGAAAACGTATTCATTTCCTCCTTCAGGTACATCAGAGTAACCATACTCTTTGGTTATGTAACTGTATTTACGTAAAAGTAAAAGTGAACCGAGCGCAAAAAAGCGCCCGCTTATATTTACTGCTGTCGAAAGTTCAAATCCTGTTGCAAAAAAGCTGTAACCACCTTGTGAAAATGATTCCCACGAAGGACTGAAACCGCTTTCATACGCCCAGGAATCCCTGATGACACCGTTTTCTTCAGCACCAATTGCACTATTCCAGCGCGATGAAGTATTTTCCATGCTGGTGTAAGAATATTCTAACAACAAACCAAAATCAAAATAGCTTTTTCCAAATTTGTAATTAAGCCACGGATTAATTTCGATTGTATATTCATTCTCCGAATCACTGCTCAGAGGTTCGCTGTCTGCTTCATCAACTGTACTAACTGTGTTAATATCGCGATCAGCATATTGAAGGAAAAATAAAAGACCAAGATTTGCGTCACCGATTTTCCAAAAGCGAATTTTAGAATAAGCACGTATCAGATCATCGGCAATTTCATCCTGATACCTGTCGTCGGTAACGTATGATCCCTGAAAATCAGCTCCAGGTATTGAATCTGGCAAACTGCTTTGCCAGTAGTAGGTCTGTCCGCTTTCACTTCTGTTTCTGTAACGAATACCAGATTTGTGATCTTCAAATTCATAGCTTGCCTGCAGATCGAGTTGTCCACCCGAAAAAAGAGTATAATCATTCAGAAACCATGCATCAAAATTTTGGCTGGATGTTTCGAAGATATGAGCGCATGGAGTTGTTGTCCATCCCCATGTCAAATGATTCGATACTGTCTCCTGACCATTCTTAGTGAACCTGATTTCTGATTCCGGAGCTTCCATATTTTTAGCTTGATACTGTGCACTGAATCCAAAAGGATTACCAAAGAGATAGTTTGCATAAATCAAATGGAAATCATAAGCGCTTCTCAGAGCATCAGTGCTGGCAGAGACGGGAATCAGCTCCATTGTTTCATTATTACGTACAATTCCTTCAACACGCTGCTCCATATCTATTTGTGTGGTTCCAAGTTCCAGGTATACTTTTCCATATTCATTTAAATTATAGATTCCTCCAAGACTTATTCTGTTCTGATAGACATAAGATGAAGCCTGCATGAAAGATTTTATTGCATTGGGATCTCCTGTGTATCCATCAGGTACAGGAAAATCGAAGTAGTTGTAGTTGCTTATGTATGTATCGTTCGGGCGCTGACTAATATTTGTAACATGACCCTGCCAGGGAAGAGTCTGAGGATAGAAATGAGTAAAGACGGCAGCGTTGGGCCAATACAGAATATCGTGCGGATAAGCAACATAAGTGTAGTAAGGGTTGCTTCCGATAGTAAAATGCGGATTGGCAGAAGCAGATGTTGTAAATATTAACAACAGAGCGATGACCAGCTTTTTCATGGCAATTCCTCTTTATTTATCTCGACAAATTTTTCTTAAAAAACTCACAATATTTGCACCATAGAGATGCTTGCATTCTGCTAACCGATTGCGGTTTTTCTAAAAATGAATCATGGTAAAAAGTAGAATTGAAATGTAAATTTTGCTTTTGTTGATTCTCTTTTGGAACAGGGGTAAGTTTCTTATGTAGAATAACAACACTTTTAGAATTTATTCTATTGTTCATTAATTGTTTAATTTTTTTGAATTGGAATCCGAACTAGAAAAATCATTAACCAGTTGTTATAAAAGTGAGATGATTTCATTTATGAATTCTCATCCTGAGTGTTTTGATGAAGCAATCGAACTTGCATTATCTGATAAGCAGCCATATTCGTGGCGTGCAGCTTTTGTTCTGTGGAGTGTAATAAAAGAGAATGATAAACGAATTCAGAGGCATATTAATAAAATTATAAAAGCAGTCAGGAATAAAAATGATGGGCATCAGCGGGAACTTCTCAAAATTCTTTTGATGATGCAATTGGATAAAAAGTATGAAGGTGTTTTGTTTGATCTTTGTATGAACATCTGGGAACATATTGGCAAAGCTCCTGCAGTGAGGGTGAATGCACTGAAGATGATAATTAAAATTGCAGATAATCATCCTGAATTAAAGAAGGAAATTTCATTACTTGCACAGGATCATTATTTGGAATCTTTATCACCCGGTGCGCGGCACTCAGTTAAAAAAATAATTAGTGAGCTAAATAATATTGTTGCTGTTTATGATAATGATTAAAAAATTATACAAGTAAATATCGGAGTAAATGCAATGAAAAAAATAGTATTCGTTTTCCTTTTCAGTATCTGCTTTCTTTGGGAAGTTGGTTTTGGTCAGGATTCTGTTTCGTTCCCGGTAAAACTTGAAACAGAGGGCTTCAAAGAGGTGATTGCTCAGTCTGGTGATCTTTTCATCAGCGGTCAGCCTGATATAGAATCGTTTGCTGAATTAAAATCAAAAGGTGTCACGACAATTGTTAACATTCGCACTCCTTCCGAAATGGAAAACAGGGATTACGTTCCTTTTGATGAAAAAGCTGTCGTGGATAGTCTTGGAATGCAATATGTTAATATTCCATTGGGTGGAGATGAATATCCATACACTCCCGATGCCGTCAAAATATTTGCTGATGCAGTTGAAAAAGCTGAAGGAAAGGTGCTCCTTCATTGTACTGTTGGAAGGAGAGCGAGTTATATGTTCGCAGCTTATTTGATTCAGTTTAAAGGACTCGAACCGGACAAAGCAATTGAGTATGCGAAAGCCGTTAATTTCGGTGAATGGCCGCTAGAAGGATTGCTCGGCAAAAAGATGATTGTTGAATTTGAATAGAAAATTATTCATGAAAAAATACATGGTTATTGAGAATTATCGTGAAGGCTGCTTCGATAAAATTTATGAGCGCTTTCACACGAATGACCGAATGCTTCCGGAAGGATTGTTTTTTATCGAAAGCTGGCTTGAGATATCTGGCAAAAGATGTTTCCAATTAATGGAAACTGAAAATCCTGAAACATTTAAAACCTGGATTAAGAATTGGGAAGATTTAGTCGATTTTGAATCTTCCGATAAAGTACAAACGTAAATTATTTTATTTGCATTTATCTCTTCACAATTACTTCTTCCATCCAGCTAAGAACTGCTACAGTAGAAGGAAAACCCAGGGTTGGAAGAGCTATCAGTGCGGTTTGTTTTATTTCTTCCAAAGTGCAGCCTGCATCCAGGGCTTTTCTTGTGTGAGATTTAACTGCCCCTTCTAATCTTGCACCGGCAGAAATAGCAAGTTTTATTAGAGCTCTTATTTTCTCGTTGAGCGGACCGGCTTTGTGGACACTATCTCCAAGATTTTCATAAGCAAGATAAATCTCAGGAAAATCCTGCTTAAATTTTTTGAATTGTTCGGGTAAATATGTCATTGGTTTTCTCCGTGGTTAATTAGTTAAAAAGTATTTTTTAAGATAGCAAATATTGAATTTTCATTCCGGTCGATCCCGATTTATCGATGAAGAACCGGAATCTATGGTTCGCTTATTGGATTTCTGTTTCGCAGGAATGACAATAAAAGTTACCGACTTAATAATAAATAATAAAAAGAAGTTGATAAAAAATAACGAATTCGTTTGTATCCTTTATTATTCCTCGAAAGCTTCCAGCAGTAATTAACTATCTTCTTGAACTGCGGAAACATTGAAATTATTACTTCCAAATCTTGAGCATATTCTGATTTCCTCTTCGAAATAAATCTACTAAAAAACTTTTTTGCAAGCGGTGCAAGTACTATGTACCAAATAAAAGTTATAACAAGAGATCTTATCAGCATGAATAAAATAGATATAGCAGTCTCATCTTCGAGTTCAGGTGAGAGATAAGAAAGTAAAATGACTCCTGCTAAGAAAGTAAAATGACTCCTGCGGAAAGCACAATTATAAATATTCCAGTCGGACGTAAAAACCAGCTTTTGTGTTTTCCATTTTTCTTTTTGGGAATTTCTTCAACTTCTTCCATTTCAACTAATGTTGGAACCTGATTTTTGTAGTGCTTTATTTTCTGGGGAAGTTTTCCGGCATAAAATCCGATGAATAATCCCGCAGCTAAATGAAGAAGGACGTAAATAGCAATCAGGAGATAACCGTAATTTATCTCAGGATGACTGATATTAAATAATTCAATAGAAACCTGCTTAATAAAAATATTTAGCGACTCCCATAAAGTATTTCCAAAAAGGATTGTTAGTACAACGATCTTCTGAATTCC
>JALONF010000016.1 GCA_025455085.1 Ignavibacteriaceae bacterium | reverse complement strand
GAAACACTGAGTGATAAAGTAAGAATTGGTGAAGAGCCTTTGAGCAATACAATTTATGGTGTTGACTTTAGAACAAGCGCTGATCTTCCTTTCTTAACAAATACACTGGATTATTTAATTTCAACAAGAGAGATGTCATCATTTACGTTCAATGGTGAATATGCATATATGTCTCCTGACCCAAATACAAAAAAGAGCACCATCGCACAGGATGATGGTAAAAGTATTGCCTATATAGACGACTTCGAAGGAGCAAAGAGAACAATTCCGGTTGGAGTTAACTACACAGGCTGGAAAGATTTAAGCGTTCCCGAAGGGCTAAATATTATTGGTGACTTGAACAGACAACAAAGAATGAGCTTTAAATCTAAAAGTTTCTGGTATACTGTAACTCCTTCTGATGTTGTGGTTGATAGTATCTACGGGGGAAGAAAACAGGTCGCACGTTCTGATCAGCAGATAACAGTTCTGGATTATGTTTTTGTACCTGACACACCTGGAACTTATAACTGGACTCCAGATCTCCAGCAGAAAGAAAATAACTGGGGTGGCATGATGAGATTGCTTTCTTCAACTGCAAATAACCTTGTTGAGCAGAATATTGAGTTTGTTGAATTCTGGATGCAAATTAGGAACGCACCGGTTGGAGCAACTTTAAATTTGGATTTAGGTGTAATCAGTGAAGATGTAATACCAAATAATCAGCTAAATACAGAAGACAAAAATTTAAATGATGCAATTGATGAGGGTGAAGATACAGGATTGGATGGATTTTTTGATGCACAGGAAAGAATCGAGTATACAAGCACAAAAGTTGATCCGAGCGGAGATGATTTTGTATTCACAGGAAATCCCTTATCAATATTTGACTATTTCAACATCAATGGTACGGAGGGGAATGCTGTTCTGACCGATGTAGGTTTATTGCCGGATACTGAAGACTTAAACAGAAACGGATCGGTTGACCTTGCAAACAACTACTTCCGTTATACAATTCCATTAACTACCGATACCGCTTCAAATCCATTTATCGCTGGCGGCGGGTTCACAAGCTCAAACTGGTTTTTGTATCGAATCCCTTTAAAAGATACTTCAGCAATAATCGGCAGCCCAAGTTTTTCTAATGTTGAAACAATTAGGCTGTATATACAAGGTGTAGATTCTGTTGTTCATGTAAGAATAACAGAATTTAATCTCGTTGGCAACCAATGGCAGAAGCTACTTGTGAATGATACTACTATGAGCGTATCAGTTGTAAGCTATGAGGAGAATCAAAGATACACCAGTCCTCCGGGAGTATTCAGAGAAAGAGACAGAACACGGCCTGATGAAGAAATCTACAACAACGAACAATCTTTAAGTTTGGTTTACACTGAATTACCTGAGGGTGAATCGAGAGAAGCAGTAAAATATCTTTTCCGTCCGCTTGATGTGTTCAGCTATACTCAGATGAAATTATTTATTCATGGTGATACTGACAAAGAACCCGGAACATTATCATATACTGATCCTCTTACGGAAAAGTATTCCTCGGAAGCTTTTTTCAGATTCGGCACTGATACAGCCAACTACTATGAATATCGTCAGCCTGTGGATTCAGGTTGGACTAGTATTTCAATAACGTTTAGTGAGCTAACTGCTATTAAACAAGCAGCAGTTGATTCCACCGGCAGAATAAAGGTACCGGTTCCTGGATTGCCAGGTCACTTTTATGTTGTAAAAGGAAATCCAACCCTTACTTCAATTAAATTTCTATCTGTTGGTGTATTTAACTTGGATGATCCAACTTTTAATCCCGGCGCTCTCTCAGGTGAAGTGTGGGTTAACGAATTGAGAGTAGTTGGTGCAGATGATACACCGGGGCAGGCTTTTACATTTAATACATCAATAAAATTTGCTGATTTGATGACGGTTAATTTTAATATGAGCCAGACAGATCCGTACTTTCATAGGTTATCTGAGCGGTTTGGTTCAAGGGTGGAGAACCAGAACTGGGCAGTTTCAACTAATCTTGATGTATTGAAACTCGTACCTTTCAATATGAAGGAAAGCAATCTCAAAGTAGATTATTCCCACACAGAGTCGCTCGGTAAACCGGTTTATATTCCCGGTACCGATGTTAATGTTGAGGAAGCAGCAAAGCAGCTTGAAAACATCGAGCCTGATTCAACAGGATATAAACAAACTCCAGAAGACCTTTATCTTGAGACACAAACTCTTACTGTTACTAACACGATATCTTCAGCCAATATAAAATTAAAACTTCCAACTGATGTTTGGTACGTAAGAGATACCTGGAATGCTTTAAGTTTTGGTTTCAACTATAATAATAGGTTCAGTAGAAGCCCTACAGTGCTAGAAGCAAATAGCTGGCTGTGGAATGCAAGCTCAAACTATGCATTCAACTTCAGCCCGGATCTGCATATTAAATTGTCTGACCTGCCGGTTGTTGGAATTTTCTTTTCCTTATTTAAGGATTATAAAGACCTGAAGCTATATTTTGCACCGCAGAACTTTTCTGCTAACTTAACGGCAAACAGAAATAGGAACAGTAGTCAGACAAGACCAAGACCGGGCATACCAACAAGCCCGATTGTTTCCCAGGATTTTACAACAAGCCGGGGATTTAGCTTCAACTGGAAGTTGACAGAAGGAGGTTTAATTAATTTATCTGTGAACTATAATGTTAATATGAATTCTTCACTTGCAGATGAGGACCTCACCAAAGCTTCCGTCACTCTGGGATATCAATCGCTACTTTACACTCAATGCTGGATATTCGGTTGGATACCGTTGGGATTTTGATTTAAGGCAGCAGGACATCGGCAGAAGTGCAGGTAATAATCAGAAGTTCACAGCTGGAATGATTCTTCGCTGGAAATCTCTTACTGAACCTTTGTTTGGCAAAGAGGATCCTAAAAACACTACGACCAAAAAGCAGGATATAGATCAGGGTGAATTGTCTGATTCTAATAAAGTTGTTATTTCAGATAAACCTTCATCTCTGAGCCGAGCTTTCCAATTCCTTGTTTCAACTATTAAATATGTCTTCTTTGATTGGGAAAATTTTACAACTAACTACACTCACGATTATAGTGTTTCTAAATCTGGTATTAGAGGAATGGGCACAGGTTTCTATAATTTTTGGGGTATAACTCAGAGTGATGACAACGGTCCCTCGCGTGCTTTTCAGCTCGGCTTGAGCAGTGATGTTGGTCCAAGAGCATTTTCACCCGGAGCAAATACCAATCTTAGCGACTTGTTTTCAGAAAAGAATAGCATTGATTTTAAAACTGCCAGACCACTTTGGGAGGGTGCAAAGATAGATATCAACTGGAATGTGAACTGGTCAGAAAATAAAAATGTTTCCCTTAACGCTAATGAGTTTGGTGAAATAACAATTACAAATACTACAGCAACAGGAAGTTTAACCAGATCGTTTTTATCTCTTCCGCCAGGCTTGCCATTAGTTGAGTCGGGAATACAAAAAGTATTTTCGTTGTATAATCCAAATGCACCGGATCCCCGCAAGAGTTTGTCGGATGCTTTTGTTGAAGGTTTTGAAACTTTCCCGATTCTTTCAAGCCTGCCGATGTTCAGTGATGTAAGCCAATATATCCCGCGGGCAAATTGGAGAATTACCTGGGATGGAATAGAAAAGATACTTTTCTTTAAATCACTTGCTGATCGAATATCTCTTGATCACGCTTACAGTTCAAGTTACACTGAAGGATGGAAACTGACAACCGAAGGTAATGAGGAAATCCAGACACAAAGAATTGAATATGGCTTCACTCCAGTAGCCGGTTTGAATATTACGTTTGGTCAGGTTTGGGGCGGCAACATGAACGGAAGCATAAAGTTTTCATCAAGAACAACTTATGATCTTGGTGCGAGCACATCAAATATAAACGAAACTTTATCGCGCGATATTGGTTTTACTGCAAGTTTTTCTAAAGCCGGTTTTGATGTTCCGCTTTTTGGTGTCTCATTGAAAAATGATGTAGAGTTTTTAATCTCATACACAAGCACAAAAAATTCCGTTGTTCGTTACGAAATGAATAACTTTACAGAAGATGGAATACCTCAGGATGGAACGACAAGAACTACAATTGAGCCGAGAATTAAATACACAATAAGTTCTAAGGTTTCACTATCAATCTTTTATAAACGATCAACAGTTGAACCGGAAGGTGCCGCTCGAATTCCTCCCACAACAACTAATGAAGCCGGTCTGGACGTAAACATAGTGATACAGTAATTACTAAATATCATTTATCACTTCTTTTTAATAACTTTCTAAAAGAAAAAATTAATTTGCTTTGCAAGAAAAGAGAAAATAATGGACAAGAAAAAGCTCCTCTGGGTTGACGACGAAATTGATTTATTAAGATCGCACATAATATTCCTCTCTGAAAAAGGATATGAGGTTGACACAGCCATGAACGGTTCGGATGCTATTGAAGCTGTAAAAGAAAAAGCATACGATCTTATTTTTCTTGATGAGATGATGGCAGGAATGGGCGGGCTTGAAACTCTTGCTCAGATAAAAGATATAAATCAGAACATCCCGGTAGTAATGATTACTAAAAGTGAAGAAGAAACTTTGATGAATGATGCCATCGGCGGAAGAATTTCAGATTATCTTACCAAACCTGTTAATCCCAGCCAGGTTTTGCTGGTCTGTAAAAAAATTCTTGAAGGCAAAAAAATTTCCAGGCAGTACGCTGCTAAAGACTATCTTCAAGACTTTAATGAAATATCCCGTGCACTATCAACCAACCCAGATTTTGCTGAATGGATTGATATTTATCTCAAGCTAGTCAACTGGGAAGTTGAACTCGACGTCCATCCCGAAATTGGTCTGCAGCAGACATTGAACGATCAGAAGAGAGAAGCCAATAAAGAGTTTTCGAAATTCGTTGAGAAAAACTATAGAGGCTGGATTAACACGATTGGTGATGCAAACACTCCTACACTCACTACCGAAATTACTGAGAAGTATGTCCTTAATCATTTAAATAATGAAGGTGTAAGTGTTTTCTATTTTGTTCTGGATTGTTTGCGTATGGATCAATGGATGGTAATGGAAAAGCATTTGCGTGATTTATTTAAAATTGAAAAAGAATATTATTACGCAATTCTTCCAACATCCACTCCCTATGCAAGGAATGCTTTATTCAGCGGTTTGTTCCCCTCTGAGATCGAAAAATATTATCCCGATTTATGGTCGGGCGGTGACGATGATGAAAACAGTATGAACAAATATGAGAAGGAATTGCTTCAGTTATTGCTGGATAGGAAGAAGGTTAAACTCAGAAACGATTTGAAATATATTAAGATAATTGATCCCGAAGTTGGAAGAAATTTTGAACAAAATATTCTTTCATATAAAAACAATCACTTCACTGCAGTGGTTGTAAATTTTCTGGATATGATCGCACACGGAAGATCTGATTCCGACATCCTCAAAGAAATTGCTCCGGATGAACCAGCATATCGTTCTTTAACAAATAGTTGGTTTACACATTCATCTTTGCTTGGTACTTTGAAAGCAATCGCAAAAATGGATAGAGTAAAAATTGTGGTTACTACAGATCATGGAAGCATTAGATCATTACGTGGTGCAAAAGTTCTCGGCGATAGGGAAGCATCAACAAACCTAAGATTTAAGTACGGAAGAAATCTTAAAGTTGATGATAAGCATGCTGTCTATATTAAAAATGCTCAGGAATATAAACTCCCAAAACGAGGTGTCACAATTAATTATATCATCGCAAAAGAAGATTATTATTTTGTCTATCCTACTGACTATCATAAATATCTTAGCCATTACAAAGACACTTTTCAGCACGGTGGAATTTCTCTAGAAGAAATAATACTTCCAGTCATTACGATGGAGCCGAAATAATTGATTAAGTACCCTTCAACAAATAAGATTACAAGTGAAGCCGAGACCAGTTCCTTAGCTTCAGAATTTATTTCGTCCTGCAAAAAAGGAGACAGGATCGTTTTAAATGGCGACCTTGGTGCGGGTAAAACTTTTTTCATCAAAGCAGCACTTTCATCTATCGGAATAACGAATGTGAACAGCCCGTCTTTTGCGATTGTGAATGAATATTATAATACATTTCACATTTGTCATTTTGATTTTTACAGGCTGAAAAATTCAGCAGAGCTGTTTGATATCGGCTGGCAGGATTACGTAAATGATGATGACTCGCTAATATTTATTGAATGGGGGAATCGTTTGCCTTCAGTTCTTCCGGTAGAAAGAATTGAAATTAGTATTAAGATACTGAATGGAACGGAAAGGGAATTCAGGTTTGAAAAATTTACTTGAGAAAAAACCTATTCTTGCTTTTGAAACATCAGAAAATATTTGCGGTGTTTGTATTTATTTCTCAGATGAGAAGTACTTTTCAGCTTCTGTAAATCTGAGGCACTCTCATTCTGAAAAAATATTTGAACTTACTGATTTCCTGTTCAAAACTGCTAAGATCAAACCGGCGGAACTTTACGCAATAGCCGTTTCTGAAGGTCCCGGTTCTTTCACCGGACTTCGTATTGGATTTTCAGCAGCTAAAGGAATCGCTTATGGAGCAAACCTTCCACTATTGTCTGTTCCTACTTATGAAGCCTTTGCTCTTCAGCTATCAACTATTCTTAAAGAAGGTGATGAATTCATTATATCAAATAGAGTAAATAAAGAAGAGGTCTATTTTACAAGGTTTCAAATTAGGAGCAATAACTATATATTTGCAGAGGATTTAACCATTTTACCAAAAGAGTTATTTGTAAAAAAATCTGAGGGCTGCCGGATATTTGGAAATTCCTCAGTATTAGTCGGAAAAGTCATTGAATATCCTTTAGTTCCGGATCCTCTTTTTATAGCGAAATGGGCAGTTGATTATGGTAAGAATAGAAAAACATTTGACTACGATTTTTTAGAACCAAATTATTTAAAAGATTTTAGAGTAAAGGAGAAAAATAAATGATTAAAAACTTTCTGTTTGTCTTCTTTTTGTTTTCTTCATTGGCGTTCGCACAATTAATGCAGCCAAAGTTAGTTCTTCAGCAGAACAGTTTTGATTTTGGAGATATTAAACAAGGTGCAACAGTATCACACACATTTGTCTTAACTAACAGCGGCGGCGACTTACTAAAAATAACTAACGTCCAGGCATCCTGCGGTTGTACCGCTGCTTCGCCTGAAAAAAGTGAACTTGCGCCGGGCGAATCAACTGATCTCACTGTTAAGTTCAACTCAGCCGGCAGAATGGGAAAGCAATTAAAGACAGTTAAAATATATACCAATGATCCAGAAAGTCCGGAGATGACGCTTACTATTAACGGAAATGTTGTTACCGGCGAACAGACTGGAGGCACCCCAACAATTTATTTTCCTGAAACTCAGCATGATTTTGGAAAAGTAAGTGAAGGTGAAAAAATTAATTATACTTTCAGATTTGTCAATAAAGGTCAATCAGAGTTAGTCATAAAAGATGTTAAAAGTTCCTGTGGCTGCACAGCAGCTCTTTTAAGCAGCAGCAATATTAAACCGGGACAAGAAGGAACTATTAAAGTCGAATTCGATACAAAGAACAGATCAGGAAAAAATAGTAAGACAGTAACAGTTCGATCAAACGATCCAAAAGACGGGACGAAAATATTGACTATTTATGCAGACGTCCAGAAAAAAGGAAGCTAATGCCCTGGTTTAGCAGATCAAAAGATAATATTTCACCTGACTCGCAAAAGAAGGATTTGCCTGATGGGCTATGGGAGAAATGTCCCGGCTGCGGTGAAATAATTCATAAGAAACAGCTCGAGTCAAATCTCTGGACCTGTCTGAAGTGCGAACATCATTTCCGAATCGGCAGTGAGGAATATATAAACATTCTTCTAGATAAAGACAGCTTTAAGGAAATGCATAAAAAGATGCGATCTCCTGATCCACTAAATTTTGAGGACACTAAAAAATACAAAGACAGACTGAACAATACTGTCAAAGCTCTTGGACTTTACGAAGCAGTTCGTGTTGGAACTGGTAAAATTGAAGGAAGAAATATTGCTATTGCTTGCATGGACTTTCAATTTATCGGCGGCAGCATGGGATCTGTTGTCGGAGAGAAAATTGCACGGGTTATTGACAAAGCAGTTAAGAATAAAATTCCGTTAATAATAATATCTGAAAGCGGCGGTGCACGAATGATGGAAGCTGCTTATTCGCTTATGCAGTTAGCAAAAACAAGTGCACGATTGACACGTCTGGCAGATGCTGGTATTCCTTATCTCTCAATTATTACTGACCCAACTACAGGCGGTACTACAGCAAGTTATGCAATGCTCGGTGATATTAATATTGCAGAACCGAATGCTTTGATCGGTTTTGCCGGACCGAGAGTAATCAAACAAACGATTGGCAAAGACTTGCCTGAGGGGTTTCAGAAATCAGAGTTTTTATTGGAAAAAGGATTTGTTGATGTCATAAGCCACAGAAAAAATCTAAAGCAAACCATAAACAACTTACTCGAACTAATGACCTGAGGCAGAAATTAAAACTGTTTCATCCGCACAAGATATCCTCACAATTTCTAAAAAATTAAAAGCAGCCGGTAAAACCATCGGCTTTATTCCTACAATGGGTTTCCTTCACGAGGGGCATCTCTCGCTAATCAGGGAATCCAAAAAAACTTGTGACGCTACGATTGTTTCCATCTTTGTAAATCCAACTCAGTTTGGTCCTTCGGAGGATTTTAATAATTATCCAAGAGATGTTGATAGAGATAATAAGCTTCTGGAAGATGAAGCAGTAGATTATCTTTTTCTTCCTTCAACAGAAGAAATCTATCCGAAAAATTTTCAAACGTATGTCAATGTTGAATATGTATCAAAGAAACTCGAAGGCGAATTTCGTCCTACACATTTTCGTGGTGTATGTACCATTGTTTTGATATTGTTCAATTGTGTTCAGCCCGATTATGCTTTCCTTGGACAAAAGGATGCACAGCAATTGGCTGTGATAAATCAGATGGTGAAGGACTTAAAGCTTGATGTGAAAATTATCGGATGCCCGATAGTTCGTGAAAAGGATGGACTCGCAATGAGTTCAAGAAATGTTTATTTGTCCCTAACGGAAAGAAAAGAAGCACTTGTTCTTTATCATTCGCTTGAACTTGCAAAGAAAATTATTTCTTCGGGCGGAAGAAATGTGAGTTTGATTTTATCGGATATGACAGAGCTATTCTCCAAAACTCCTTCCGCTAATCTGGATTACATAAAAATTGTTCAAGCAGATACTTTCGAAATTGTTGATGAACTGAAATCTGGTGGGGAGTATTATATTTTAGTTGCTTGCAAGATTGGTAAAACAAGGTTGATTGATAACACTAAACTTAGAATCTAATCAGTTTAATCATTTAAGTTTCATTCAAATCATAAATAACCTTCAAACCCTTCAGCACTAAAGCCTCATCAAATAAAACTTTGTAATTCAAATGAGGAAGAATGTGCTTAGCATTTCCGCCAGTAGCAAATATAAAGGGAATTATTTGACCGCTGATTGAGCTTAAGTGATTTATCGTTTCACTAATCATTCCAACAGTAGCATTAACAACTCCGCTTATTATTGAGGCATTTGTTGAATTACCAATCAAACCTCTGTAGTGATTTAAATCTGGTAATGGTAACTGTGCAGTTTTTTCGTTTAGAGATTTAAGCATTGTACTAATGCCAGGTGAAATCAAACCGCCAAGAAATTCTTTTTCAGGAGATACAATGTTCACAGTAGTTGCAGTTCCAAAATCAATAGTTATGAGGTATTGGTTTTCCGTTAGAAATTTTTCCCCTGTTGCAATTTCTAAAGCACCGGCCGCTGAGCAAACTCTATCCATTCCCAAAGTATCAGGAGTTGTGTAATTAATTTTGAGGTTGAATTTATCCTTGATGCTTGCCCGGAATAGTTTGATACTTTTTGCTGAAATATAATCTCCAATTACTTTTTCAGCAGGAGGATTGACTGAACAAATCGCTGCTTCAGTCAATTTCAATTTGCTTAAGTAAATGCTTAATTGATCTGAATCAGGATGAACAATAAATTCAACCATCTTATCATTCTCAAATAAAGCTGATTTAATGTTCGTGTTGCCGATGTCGAGAGTAAGCAGCATCAAACAAAACTCACATCACCGAAATGTATTCTTTCAATTGTATCATTTCTTTTGAGAAGCAGGTAGCCGTTATCATCTATATCATAAAAAATCCCCGACTTTACCTTATCGTTTTCTGTAATAGAAATTTTATCTCCGATCATCTGGCATTTAGCGCGCCACTCGTTCAAGATAGTGCCTGGCTTTGACTCCAGCTGAAATAAAAGTTCTTCAAAATTATTCAGAATTTCAGAAAGCATATTTTCTCTATCTATATCTGATTTCAGTTCAAGCTTTAATGAAGTTGGCGGGAAATTAAATTCACCCTGAAAAACAAGCTGATTCAAATTTATTCCGAAGCCGATTACTACTCTTTCTACTTTTGTTCCCTTGATAGATGTCTCTGTTAAAATCCCTGCAACTTTTTTCTTATCAATTAAAACATCGTTCGGCCATTTGAGTTCGGTTTTAAGTTGATGGAGATTTTCGATTGCTAGGGCAACCGCCAGGGAAGCGGCCAGATTCAAATGGTTAATATTTATTTCAGCAACTGCATCCTTCATCAACAGAACTGAAAAGGTAAGGTTCAAGCCTCTTGCACTTTGCCAGGTTCTGTCTTTTCTGCCTTTGCCAGCAAGTTGTTTTTCTGCCAGCAATACCGTACCTGTTTTTTTATATTGCTGCTTACTGGAAAGAAGTTCGCTGTTGGTTGAATCAATCTCGTCACAATAAATAAAATTTCTGCCGATAAATTCTGTTTCTAATTTGAGGTCAAAAATTTCAAGGTTAAACATTTTATCTCCTTTTACTCTGAACAAAATTACTCATTTGGCTTTGAATAATTCTTATAGAGAATTGAGGCTGAATATTCCTAATAGAAGGTTAAGTATGTATTAAATATCCTGGTCCCGATATCCTATTGATGTAAATTAATCTTGTCACCATAATTCAAGGCAGTTTTATCCCGAAGCTAATCTGTCATCATGTTTGACTATTGTCAAATTAATGATGCCAATCTGGCAAGCTATCTGACCCTGCAAGAATTATTCAGTAACAGTAACAAGTCAGGTAACATCAATTATTATAATGACTTATAGGAATACTACTTATCTGGCACTCATCTTGGATAATCCAGTGGTTAGGAATGCCGAATACGTTAGTCTTAACATATCTAGAAAAGAATAATAATATTATCAAAATCTAAATCAAGGAGAAATAAAATGGGTAAAATAATAGGAATAGACCTCGGAACAACAAATTCTTGCGTGGCAGTTATGGAAGGAAATGATCCGGTGGTTATCCCGAATTCGGAAGGTGGAAGAACAACTCCTTCAGTTGTTGCTTTTACGAAATCAGGAGAGCGACTTGTTGGGCAGCCGGCAAAACGGCAGGCGATAACAAATCCAAAGAACACGATCTCCTCGATAAAAAGATTTATGGGCAGATTTATTAATGAAGTCGGAACTGAAAAAAGTGAAGTGCCTTATGAAGTTGTTGCTGGTGATAGCAATTCTGCTAGAGTAAAAATTCAGGATAGAGTTTATTCACCGCCGGAAATAAGTGCGATGATTTTGCAGAAGATGAAAAAGACAGCGGAAGATTATCTTGGTCAGCCGGTAACTGAGGCAGTTATAACTGTGCCTGCATACTTTAATGATTCCCAGAGACAGGCAACAAAAGATGCTGGTGAAATTGCCGGCTTGCACGTGAAGAGAATTATAAACGAGCCAACCGCAGCAGCACTTGCATACGGATTGGATAAGAAAACAAGAGATCACGTAGTTGCGATTTATGATTTGGGCGGTGGAACATTTGATATATCTATCCTTCAATTAGGTGAAGGCGTATTTGAAGTGAAATCAACAAATGGTGATACTCATCTTGGTGGTGACGATTTCGATCAGAGATTGATTGATTATTTAGCTGATGAATTCAAAAAAGCTGAAGGTATAGATCTCAAAAAAGATCCAATGGCTCTTCAGAGATTAAAAGAGGCAGCCGAAAAAGCTAAAGTTGAATTGTCTTCTTCAAATGCGACTGACGTAAATCTTCCATTTATAACTGCAACGCAGGATGGACCAAAACACTTGAACATAAATTTGAGCAGATCAAAGTTTGAACAGCTGATTCACGATTTGGTGGACAGAACTAAAATCCCCTGCCAGCAAGCGATGAAAGATGCAGGAGTTTCGCAGTCAGATATTCACGAAGTAATTCTTGTTGGTGGTTCAACCAGAATACCAATGGTTCAACAGCTTGTAAAAGATTTGTTCGGAAGAGAGCCGCACAAAGGTGTTAATCCTGATGAAGTTGTTGCAGTTGGTGCAGCGATTCAGGGTGGTGTTTTAGCTGGCGATGTAAAAGATGTTCTGCTTCTTGACGTTACTCCATTGTCACTTGGAATTGAAACGCTTGGCGGTGTGATGACAAAGCTGATTGATGCGAATACTACGATTCCAACAAAGAAGAGCGAAGTATTTTCCACTGCATCGGATAGCCAGCCATCAGTAGAAATTAATATCCTGCAAGGTGAAAGACCAATGGCTGCTGATAACAGAACACTTGGAAGATTTCACCTGGATGGTATTCCACCGGCACCACGTGGTATTCCGCAGATTGAAGTTACATTCGATATTGATGCTAACGGAATTCTTCACGTAGCGGCTAAGGATAAAGCGACAAATAAAGAGCAGAGCATAAGAATTACTTCCTCAAGCGGATTGAGCAAAGAAGAAATAGAAAAAATGCAACGTGATGCAAAAGAGCACGCTGCAGAAGATAAAAAGAAGAAGGAAAGTGTTGAGATAAGAAACCAGGCCGATAGTCTTGTATTCCAGACAAAGAAACAGATAGAGGAAATGAAAGACAAACTGTCTGCGGATGCGAAGTCGAAGCTTGAAACTGAAATCAAGAAAGTTGAAGATGCGATTGCAACAAATAATTCAGATCAGATAAAAGCTGCTACCGAGTCACTGAATAAAGTGTGGAATGAAATAGCTTCACAGCTTTATCAGCAGGCTGGACAGCAAACAGCAGAACAGCATCAGCAAGCGGCGGGTGGTCCTGAGCAGGCTAAAGACCAGAAAGATAATGTGCAAGATGCTTCATACGAAGTGGTTGACGACAACGATAATAAAGACAAGTAATATTCTTTAATGAGGGATTGGATTTTTCTGATCCCTCAAATTTTTAACGCAACGAATAATAAATAAGGAGTTAAGAATGTCAGATAGTAAAGAAATAATCGCAGTAAAAGCTTTTAATAATTATTCAATCGAAGAAATACTAAGAACACAAAACAATATATCGCCTTCATCGGATATTTATGAAAATGCTGATGAGTATATTCTTTTAGCTAATATGCCCGGTGTATCGAGGAGCGAAGTGCAGGTAAAGGTTATTGAAGAGTTGCTGATAGTTTTTGGAAGAATAAATTACGATGAAACAATTAACAGGAATTATATCTTGAATGAAAATGAATTAGGGAACTATTTCAGAAAATTTAAAATCTCCGATTCAATTGATAAGACAAAAATCAGTGCGAAATATGATAACGGACAGTTGATAGTACATCTCCCGAAGAGCGAAAAAATAAAACCGAGAACAATTGATATTGCCTGAGGGAATTATTTTAAACCCCACCCTGCCTGCCGGCAGGCAAGCTCGTTCCTCCCCTTTACGAAAGGGGAGGATGAAGGAGGGGTTCTTTTTACTTGATTAAAATCATCTTCTTCGTTTCTAAATAACCTCCTGCTTGCCCGCCGGTAGGCGTGGCCTTCAATTGATAGAAGTATACTCCGCTTGGTAAGATTGCTGCGTTAAACGCTGTTTCATATTTTCCTGCTGGTTTGTATTCATCAACCAAAGTTGCTATTTCTCGTCCAAGTATGTCATAAACTTTTAATGATGCTTCACCACCCTGTGCTAATTGCCAGTTTATTGTTGTAGTTGGATTGAAGGGGTTGGGGTAGTTTTGTGAAAGTAAAAATTCGGTTGGCAAAGATATTTCATCCTCAACACCTACAATTATCTGAAGTGAATCTCTCCAGTAAGGCCAGGTAATGCTCATTACCTCAATGTTAAAGTTGAAATAATCTGTAAATGTTGAATCTACTCTAACAGTAAATCCAGCAGATGGGCTGACTACTGTTCCTGGAGGAATGTTTGGTAAATATCTTATAGCCGGAGCAATGGATGTTATCCAAGGATCATTACAAAAGAGACTTATAGTTGCACTTGTGACTGTTGTAACACTTGATAGGTTCTTTACAATTGGTATTACAGTAAAATAGTTCGATACTTTGGTAATATTTATACTATCCAGAACAACTGGCCCTGCAGTTGTAAATCTTGTTGCATTTGGAAGTGTAAATAAAGTTGATGCTGTATGATCAAATGAAGTAACAGATACTTTGAAAAATTCTTCGATAGAAGGTGGGATCATATTACCCGTCCAAATTTCTCCATCTGTATTTAAAACTTGTTCAGTCAAATCAACAGAGTCAATTAAAACATCAGTTAGATTATAAATGTAACCCCGGGCTGATAATTGGTGTGAATTTGGGTTCTCAATTGTTGTAGTAATATGCACTGTATCTTCTCCTGGTGCGTAAAAAGTTTTATCGGAGAAAATACTATGCGGATAAACTACATTATTTATCCAATCCAAAGCTTTTTCAACAACAGAATCCTTACCCATTACAACATCAGCAGGATTATGCCACACAGGAAAATCAATTGGGAACTCTCTCCTGTTTAAGTAAACACCCGGGTTATTAGTATGGAACATATCACTAATAGAATAATGGAAATACCATTTGGGGAAATTTCTAATAAACACATTATCTCCTAGAGATGCTTGTGAACTCTTGCCGAAAAACCTTACCATCGGGTGATATATTAATCGCTGAGCTGTAACGTCACCCATACTAACACAGTTTGGACCAAGTAGAACAGAAATTGGTCTATCATAAGAATCTGATCCTAATCCGTTTATTTTAAAATCACTCCAATTTCCAATAGGACAGAGTTCGAATGTATTAGGATTGCATCGGTATGCATCTTCTATAGTTCTATGAAATTCATTAAATAAAATATTAAACGCATTCTCAAACAATGCCCATCCTCCGTAATTTAATCTCATATCAATAATCATTGCATCGGTATTCTTTAGTGAGTTTACTGCTTCATAGAACTGAGCATCAGCATTTGCTGTTGGCCATTCCTCGGCAAGATAGATATATCCAATGTTAGTGTTTTCTAAAATACCATAGGTAACACATTCATCTGATAATACATTAGGAAAGGGAATATTTGGTATTGGTAATTGCTCATTATTTGCCATTGGCGACACATTTAAGTTTAACATAGGCAGTACTGAAAGATGCTGTGTTTCACCAGTTGAATGTTTAAGTATATCAATAGTGCTAAATAAGTGCCAGTTCAAACCGGCACCAAATAAATTAGCATCGGTATCTGCTGTTTTGCCGCCACCAGTGAATGCAACCATTGGTAAACCCGCATCTAATAACTCTTTTATTAAAACCTTCCAAGGAACTCCTTCATACCCTAAAATAATATCACCAGGCTCAAGATTTAGAGGATGATTCGGTACGACACGAAGAACTAATGTGGTACTATCCGGTAGTATAGTTGTGACAGCACCAAAATGTTCAATTGATATAGGAAATCCTAGCAATAGAATTGGTATCCCAGGATTAAGAGGGGTCATAACAACGGTCGAATCATAAGCTTTTGTATGCGCATCTTTCAAATCATAGGCAAAATGACTTATAATTGATGAGAATGCACCTTTGCTTGTTGATTCAGTAATTTTATTAAGATAAAAATTATAAAGTGAATCCCAGTTTAAATTAAGAGAAATAAAACCATCGAACTCATCATGAACCTTTTGAGCAAAGGTATTATAGATCAATAATTTTTGCGATAGCGGATCACCTGCCCCCCAGGTAGTATCGATGGTGTATTGCCAATCAATTTTTGATTCATAAAAACTTTTGGTGGGAATGCTTTTAAAATTAGGATCGTGATTTTTAGGAATAAAGTAATTTGGGTTATCAGGATTGTATTTTTTATTACCTTCTTCCTGAGCGTAAACAAAGAAATTATTGCTGAGCAATAAAAGGAACAAGAATGGTAGAACTTTTTTCATAGCGGGCCTCCTATTTAAGGATGATAATTAATAAATTATTTGTAGGGACAGGTCGCGAACTGTCCCTACTTTTTAATTTTTACTTGAGCAAAATCATTTTCCTAGTTTGAATAAATTCTCCAGC
Source organism: Ignavibacteriaceae bacterium (assembly GCA_025455085.1). Taxonomy (GTDB): domain Bacteria; phylum Bacteroidota; class Ignavibacteria; order Ignavibacteriales; family Ignavibacteriaceae; genus IGN2. The sequence goes on along the minus strand of JALONF010000016.1, from coordinate 1,063 downwards.
TTTTAGCTGATAGAAATACACTCCGCTTGGCAAGTTCTCTGCATACCAGGTTACTTCATAAGTACCAGCCGGTTTTTCTTCATTAACGAGTGTTTCTATTTCATTTCCGAGGACATCATATACTTTTAACGAAACGTGAATGTCACTCTGAGCTTGTCGAAGAGTGACCGATGGAATGGAATATTTAATTGTTGTACTTGGATTAAAAGGATTTGGAAAATTTTGATAAAGACTAAAATGTTTGGGAATATTTGTTTGATCGTCTTCTACCGCGGAAACATTCGCATTGGTATTACGCTTATAATAAATTTCATAATTTCCATCCCGACCATCACGCCAAACTACTTGCAAAATTGTATCGGAGATTGCCACGGAAGGCAGCCATGATTCAGCAGTTGCATTTGTTAATCGTATATGAGAATCCCAGGTCAAGCCATTATCAGTTGAACGCTTATAAAAAATCTCGCGGTTTAATGGATACTCAAAAGCCCAAACAATGTGAACATTCAGATTAGATACTGTCACGGATGGCAGAAATGAACTATCATCATCGGTCAAACTTATTTCTTGTTCCCAATTAGTACCAGTATCAGTTGAACGAATGTAAAATATTTTATGTGCTCCATCTCTATCATCTTGAAATACAATATGAACGGTTGAATCGGAAACAGCAATGGAAGGGGCTATTGAAGAACCAGAATTATTAGTAAGACGCATATCGGGCTCCCAGTTCAATCCAGAGTCTGATGATTTCTTGTAATATATTTCGCCATTACCATCTCGAAAATCATACCAAACAACATTTACATTTGATCCATTTGCAGATACAGAAGGATTGAACGAGTCTGATGAATTATTTGTAAGCCTTGTATCTGGATCCCAGGTTATCCCTTTGTCTGTCGAACGTTTGTAATAAATCTCCCAGTTGCTATCACGCCCCTCTCCCCAAACAACATTCACAAGCGATCCGTATACTGATAAGGAGGGATAAATTGATTGTGCTGCATCGGTTGTCAATTGAACATCTGCATCCCAGGTTAGCCCATTATCACTTGAATGCTTG
>JALONF010000200.1 GCA_025455085.1 Ignavibacteriaceae bacterium | reverse complement strand
GAACCACCCGCAAGTTCAGTTGAGTTACGATTTAGAAATCCATAATTGAAAGTGCTCTTCTCAATATTCTCAGAATATTTTGTTATTTTTTTGTATGTGTAACCTAGCTTCAGCTCGATAAGGTTGTTGTCGGAAAACGAACCCTCGACATCAGTGCGGGAGATATCAGAAAAACCATAGTTAAGCGATAGGGTCGGTTTTTTATTTGACCAGGCAGTCCATTCTTCCTCCCATTCCAATTTCCATTCTTCATCCCATTTCCATTCTTCATCTGTTTCGGTTGAATCCTGCGCTGATATCTGTAATGGAGTGAATAAAATAATTAAATATAAAATTGTAATGCGAGTCAGTTTCATAATTTCTCCGTTAAATATTATTAATTGATGTTGAAAAAATAAGCAATCTATAGTTTTGCTTTGAAATATTTTAGATAAGCGGTCTTATATTTAGACAAAGTTCTGATTTGAAGGTTACTTAGATTTAGCGCCTAATTTTCCATTTAATAACTTCATCAAGATATGTATGAAATTTTGCCGGAAGGTTTTTATACTTGGATGAAAACCGTTTCTTGAGGGTTTCGAAGTCTTTTTCTCCTGTTTTCCTGAGGTCGCTTTCTATGTTGCTGATGAATGTTTGAATTTTTGAGCGCACTCTTTCATTTGTATCGTAATCTTCGGTTCCTGAAATAAGTGATATAGTTTTTTCAATATTAAATTCGTTCTCTACCAGGATTTTTAAAGCTAGTCCTCTTAAGTTTTCGGAGACCATTGTTCTGTTGACGTTACCAAGTTCCTTGGCAGTTTCAACTATAGATGAGTGAGAGAAATTCTTGCTGCGCAGAGATTCAATTACAAGATCCTCGAAACTAAAACTTACTTCTTTGACAATTTCCTTCGGAAGGTCATTGAGCTGAACCATATTTCTTTTTTCAGAGTTTGCAAAGATTACCGCACGTTTAATCACTGATTCAAGTTCCCGAACATTCCCTTTCCAGCTGTAATCATTCAATGCCTGCAAAGCAGCTTTCGATATTTGTAAGTCGGATGATTCTGATTGCATGAAACTTTTTGTAAGAGCATTGATATCTTCTTTCCTATCACGCAAAGAAGGAAGCTCAATGTTGAACACATTCAGCCTGTAAAAAAGATCTTCACGAAATTTTTTCCCCTTCACAAGCTCAGCTAGATTTTTATTTGTTGCCGCTACAACCCGCACATCTACCTTGTATGCTTTTGTTGAGCCGACTTTTTCTATCTCGCCTGACTGTAAAACACGAAGCATTTTCACCTGAAAATTTTCCGATGTCTCGCCAATTTCATCGAGGAATATAGTTCCTCCATCGGCAAGTTCAAATCTTCCTTGTTTATCCGCAATAGCGCCTGTAAATGAACCCCTCTCGTGTCCGAACAACTCACTTTCAAGCAAGCTATCCTGCAGTGCAGCGCAATTCACAGAAATAAAATTTTTATCTTTTCTTTTACTCAGCAGATGAATTGATTTTGCAGCAAGTTCTTTTCCTGTTCCGCTTTCACCTGTGATGAGGATTGTGGTATCTGTCGGAGCTGCTTTTCTTATTAGCTCAACAACTTTCCTCATAGAATCAGAAGAATAAATTAATCCATTAAAGTTTTCAGCATCGCCCGATGTTTTTATTTCAGCTTCTGACCTGTCATCTTCACTGCCCTTCAATTTCTTTATATCATTTTGCAGCGCATTTATTTTTCCCTGAAGTTGTGTTGATTCTCTTCCCGATGCCTGAACTTCTGACTGAAGTCTGCTTAGTTCATTTTCTTTTGAAATAAGCAAATTTCGTAAAGCAGTGGATTCATCAAGTGCTCCTTTTAGTTCTTCTTTACCTTGAATGAAATAAAGAGCGATGTCGGTAATGATTAAAGCAACTAGCGGAATAAAGAAAAACGAAAGTGAAATTTTCACGTAGTAAAAGCTTATTAAAATAAAGGCAACAAATAAAACAATTATTCCAACAATCAGGTATTTGGTGATGATTTTATTTTCGTGAATACCAGCGTAAATGATGAATCCCAGAATGATCAGCAAAAGAATTATAGAGGATTGTACATAAAACCCTCCATTCACTTCGCGCGAGTTTAAAATATTGTCCAGTGCAAAAGCGTGCAGAGCTACACCCGGTATTTGATCATCAAAAGGAGTTTTAATCGCAGAAGCAATCTGTGGATCACTGATACCTATAATTACAATTTTATTTTCAAATCGCTTAAGCTCGTTGCTTCGTGAATAAACAAGCTCAGCAAATTCAAGCGCTGAATACCGTGTAATTTTTTGCCAGGATGAAATGAAATTTATTATGACAGATTTTTTTGATGATTCCTTTCCGGAGAGTTGCAATGAAAATGCTTTTTCATTTATTTCATTTTGTCTCAGGTTAAGCGGAATTTCATATTGATCGTCTTCCAGAAAGTTGATATGACCAGTGAGGAGTTTCTCATTCAATAATTTTGGACTGGGGTAACTTAGTGAGTCGGTCACGAATAGATTATTTTTTTCAACTATACTTCCTGCAACACAACTCAAAATCACTCTGCCGGATTTTTCAATCTCTTTCATCAGCAAATTATCATAGACAGATTGAGTAACCAGCCTTGAACTTAAAAATATTTCCAGACCGATTTTTTTAACGCCGAGATTAGTTAACTGGTTTATCAACAGAGCATAATAATTTCTTTTGATGGGCCAGGGTCCGATGCGTGCAATATCTTCTTCAGAAAAGTGGACGATGATAATATTAGTATCGGGACTGATTTCACCCCTTGCTTTAATAAACAGATTTTCAGTCACTTTATCAACATTCTTCCGCAAATCCTGAAATACAAAAAGGGCAATGCTGACCGCAATCAATACAGCAATTCTGATTAAAAAAGCTTTCTTATTTTTTAGCGTCACAGGCATCATAATATCTAATTCTTCCTGGTGAAATATAAAAAAGTGGAATGTCTGTTTAATCTAAAATATTTAAAGAATTAAGGAACAGCTAAAAATTAATTTAATTGAAAACCATAAAAATCCTTATCTTTACAGCAGAATTATCTCCAATAATAACCCTGGAAAATCAATGAAGAGATTAATAACAGTTTTCAGTTTTGTATTCATTTCACTTCTGTTGGCAGGCTGCCTTCAGGTTGAAACAACAATCAATGTTGCAAAAGATGGCAGCGGAACAATAAACGAGAAGGTACTATTGAGCAAAACCTTTGTTAATATGATGAAGGAATTTGCCCAGGCTTTTCAGGATTCTGCATCTACTGAAGAATTTTCTCTCTTTAAAGAAGACGAAATTAAAGCTGATGCGAAAGATTATGGCGAAGATGTAAAATATGTTTCCCATGAACTAATCAGTGATGATAATTGGGAAGGCTTTAAAGTAGTTTATGCTTTTAATGATATAACGAAAATTAAAATCCAGCCTGATCCTGGTTCTAAAGTCGGAATGGGTGATGAAGAAGGGGAGATGGGTGATGATGAAGAATATTATTTCTTTAAATTCAATAAAGGAGATGTTTCGGAGTTGATTATTGACCGTCCGCCGCTGGAATTGAATTCTGAATCAGAAGAAAATAAAGATACACTGGAAACTTCAGAACAAAACGATGAAGAAATGGGTGAAGAGTTTTTAAAGATGATGGAGGGAATGAAAATAAATATTGCGATTCGGGTTGAGGGAAATATTGCCAGCACGAATGCAAGCTATGTGGATGGTTCCAATATTACTTTGTTCCAGATGGATTTTGGTGAGATGATGAAGAATAAAGAAGCTTTTAAAGAGTTTAAGAATAAGGAGCCTGAGAACATAGAAGATATGAAAGAGTTCATGGAAAAATTTCCCGGGATGAAAATCGAAGTTGAAAAACCAATATCAGTTAAATTCAAATAATTCATTATAAATAATTGAAGGAATAAAAATGCAATTAAAATTATTAATATCCGTTTTGCTTTTCAGCATTGGGTTTTCTTTTGCTCAAACAGATGATACTAATCTTGGTGCTGAAATCACACTCACTGAAAAAACAAAAATATCCGAAATACTCGCGGATCCTGAAGCTTATCTCGATAAAACTGTATTAGTTGAAGGTGAAATATTGGATGTTTGCCCGATGATGGGCTGCTGGATGGAATTGAAATCAGATGACGGAGAAGGAAAGATTAAAGTTAAAGTAAAAGATGGAGACATAGTTTTTCCGGTGGAAGCAAAAGGAAGCACTGCACTTGTTGAGGGAAAAGTTTATAAAATTGAATTGACTCAGGAAAAAGCTATCGAGCACTTTCAGCACGTTGCTGAAGAAAAAGGCGAGGAGTTCGATCCTTCCACGATAACAGGTCCGATAACAATATACCAGATTAAAGGGCTTGGAGCGGTTATAGAATAAATTG
>JALONF010000199.1 GCA_025455085.1 Ignavibacteriaceae bacterium | reverse complement strand
TTCTCAAAGAGATCTTTAGCCATCCCAACATACTGGGAACCTTGCCCGGGAAATATGAAAGCTTTTTTACTCATTAATCAATTGCCCAAACAATATAACTTGCACCCCACGTATAACCAGCACCAAAAGCTGACAGAATTATTTTATCACCCTTTTTGATTTTTCCATTTCTGTAATATTCAACGAGACAAGATGGAATTGTGGCTGCTGTTGTGTTACCATACCTGTCAATGTTAATCATAACTTTATCTTTGCTCAGCCCCATTCTTTGAGCTGTGGCATCTATAATTCTCATATTTGCCTGATGCGGAACCAGATAAGCGATATCATCGGATTTTAAATTATTTTTCTGCATAAGTTCATAGGATACATCAGCCATTCCTTTAACAGCAACTTTGAATACAGCTTTTCCGTCCTGATAAATGTAATGCATTTTTTTATCTACTGTTTCGTGAGTTGGAGGGTTAAGGCTGCCGCCGCCTCTCATGTGCAACGAATCTTCCCCAGAACCATCAACGCGAAGAATGGAATCCTGTAAACCAAGACTTTTATCTTCAGTCGGTTCAATAAGAACAGCAGCACCAGCATCACCGAATAGGATGCAAATATTTCTGTCTGTGTAATCAGTAATTGAACTCATTTTATCAGCCCCGATAACCATAACTTTTTTGTACTGACCACTTTCAACAAGAGCGCAGCCATTCTGAAAAGCAAAAAGGAATCCAGAACAAGCAGCCTCGAGATCGAAACCCCAGGCATTCACTGCACCAGGGAAAAACATATCGGGTGTTACTGTAGCAACGATAATGCAATCAATTTCTTCTGCTTTTACATTATGCCTTTGCATTAAATCAAGTGCAGCATTCGTAGCCAGTACGCTCGTACCACCTTTTTCTAAAATCCTTCTTTCACGAATGCCGGTTCTGGTTAGGATCCACTCTTCATTAGTATCAACGATTGATTCGAAGTATTTATTGTCATATACTTTATCGGGGACATACATCCCTAACGCAGTAATTATAGCACTATACTTTTTATCCTTTGGCATTTTTATCCGTAATTAATTTTTAACTGAATATTCTGAAATAGCATTAGTCATTTTTGGGACTAATTGTTTCTGGTGCATTTCATTTGCCCTCAGCACCATATTTTTTATTGCTTTTACACTGCTTGAACCATGCCCGATTATACTGATGCCGTTAACTCCGAGTAATGGAACGCCGCCATATTCCTGGTAATCAAGACTCTTCAAAGATTTTTTAAGGACGCCTTTTGAAAGCCCGATTAACAATTTATCAAAAAAACTTTTTTCTGCTGTTTTAGTTAGCAGGTGTTTCAATAGTTTAGGAACTGATTCGCCAAACTTTAGAATTATGTTACCAACATATCCATCACAAACCACAACATCAATATTTCCTGCAAGGATGTCTCTGCCTTCAACATTTCCAATGAAATTAAGTTTAGATTCTTTAAGCAACTTTGCTGCTGCCTCTGTAACCTCATTTCCTTTTCCTTCTTCCTCACCCATACTTAGAACGCCAACTTTTGGATTAGAAACACCTCCCATCTCTTTTGCAAAGATAGTTCCCATAATAGCATATTCAAAGAGATGAATTGGTTTTGAATCCTTGCTCGCTCCAACATCATATAAGTAACATACACCATTTACATTTGGCATTTCAGCGCCAATAGTGGGTCGACCCAATCCCGGGATTCTTCCTATAATCAAAGTCGATGCAGCCATCATTGCACCCGTGTTCCCGGCACTTACAAATGCATCGGCTTTTTTATCCCGAACAAGTTTGGCTCCGATAACTATAGACGAATTTGGCTTTGTCTTAAGTGATGCCGCAGGGCTATCCCCCATTTCAATTACTTCATCAGCATTAACAATGAATTCTTTTGAAAAAGATAAATTGTTGGAGGACAAGACTTCAATAATTTTCTTTTCTTTACCGACAAGATAGAGATCAAAGTTTTTCTTTGCAGATAAAGCTTCAAGAGCTCCCAGCACAGCATTAGCAGGAGCAAAATCCCCACCCATTGCATCAACTACAATTCTGCAACGTGAGGAGTTGTTGCCGGAATTATTCATTTAATGATTACTGAAATATCAGCTTTTCGGTATGAACATCGAACGACCGCCGTAATATCCACAAGACGGGCAGGCACGATGTGTTAGTTTTATTTCTCCACAGTTTGAGCATACTCCCATTGACGGTGCCGTAGCTTTGTAATGAGTTCTTCTTTTATCACGTCTGCTCTTAGACATTTTACGTTTTGGATTTGGCATATTATATCAGACCTTAATAATTAATTATTCTTTGTTTTCAATTTTTGTATTGGCTCCCACCTGGGATCTATATTCTCTTCATTACAATTGCAGGAACTTTCATTAAGATTTTTTCCGCATTTTGGGCAAAGTCCCTTGCAATCTTCTGAACATAAATTTTTCATTGGTAATGCTAATACTGCATAGTCCCGAACATCTTCATCCAGATCAATCTTATCAGCATCAGGATGAATAAAAACTACATCCTCTTTTTCACTCTCATCTTCATCATAATTCATTCTGAACAAATAAACAGTTCTAAAATTACTTTTTATTTCAGAATGAAATTCGTTAGCACATCTATCACAAATCAGATTAGCGGTGATTCCCGTTTCAGAATCAAGAATAATCTGATTATCAAACTTTGAAATAACCACATTGGTCTTAAAATTACCAATGTAAGGTTCGAATATCTCTAAATCGCTTGCTTTCCCTTCAAAATCGTAATCATACCTGCCATTCGACAGGTTCGAAACCTTTATTTTTATCATTTTCTTTAGAATCCGGGTAAAAAATGGCTACAAATATATTCATTGAAGTAAAGATATACAAGCAAAACTAACAGTATCAATTACCTTTAATAAGTGTGTTAAAATCCCATTATTCGGACATAATATTTCGGCAAAGTGCCATTTTAATTTTTCGCTCAATTTAATCTGACAACAACGCATACCTGGCTAACCTTATATTTTCCTTTGCTATTTTAACCATTAAGTTTTCTAATTTTATAATTCAACCATAGTATGCTGATTGTAAATAAACTGGTAAAAAAATTTAACACTACTCTGGCTGTCGATAATATTTCATTTACCGTCAGACCTGGTAAAATTTTTGGATTGTTAGGCCCAAACGGAGCTGGTAAAACTACAACAATCAGGACTATCTTGAATATAATAAAACCAACATCTGGAGAAATAATTTTTAATGGCAATCCAATCACTTATGAATATTACAATATGATTGGCTATTTGCCAGAAGAAAGAGGTCTTTACAAGCGAAGCAGAGTAATTGATGTTTTAGTCTACTTTGCTTCGTTAAAGAATTTAAGCAATAAGGACGCTACTAATTCTGCAGATTTTTGGTTGAAGAAGTTAAATATTTTCAATTATCGGAATAAAAAGATTGAACAACTCTCGAAAGGAAATCAACAAAAAATTCAGCTAATTGCAGCCATAATTCATAACCCAAGCCTTCTAATTCTTGATGAACCATTTACAGGTTTCGACCCAATAAATCAGCAGGAAGTTAAAGACTTAATATTGTCGTTTGTTTCAGAAGGGAAAACAATAATCCTCTCAACTCACCAGATGGAATTAGCTGAAAAATTGTGCGAAGATATTCTGCTGCTAAATAATGGCAAAGAAGTCAGTGCAGGGAATCTATCTGATATTAAAAAGCATTTTGGCGGGAACAATATCAGATTAGGTTTTACTGGCGATAGTTCTTTACTGGCTCACTTACCAGAGATTTTAAAGCATGATAATTACCACAATTACTCAGATATTCAACTAAAGGATGATGTTATTCCTTCCGAGTTTTTAAAGAAGATAATCGAAAAAATTGATGTTAATCATTTTTCTATCGTTGAACCTTCACTTAATAAAATATTTATCGACTTAATAAAGACGATCTCCGATTAAATTATGAAGAAAATAATAACAATTTCACTATGGGAATATCTGGAGAAAGTCAAAACGAAAGCCTTCATTTTATCACTGATCATAACACCAATTTTAATTATTACAGTTACATTACTGCCTTCGCTTCTGATTCGGGAGGATGGTCCAAAGGTTGAAGTAATAGGAATAATTGATACAAGCGGTGTCTATTTCAATTATCTGGAGGAAGAATTTCAAAAGCATAAGCTGCCTAATGGTCAGAATAATTATCTTCTGATTAATCTGAATAACATCAGCAAGTCTTATGATGGAATTAAAAGAATTGCAGATAAAGACGTAGTTAAAAATTTAATAGATGGTTACCTGATAATTGAGATTACCGAGCAAAGTTCTTTATTTGCAGAATACCGAAGCAATTTATTCGGTAATTTCAAAGTAGTGGGGCGATTCGAGGAAGCCTTGAATTATTTTAAAACAAAAAACATTCTTGAAAAAGCTGGAGTGACAAGCAGAGTATTGGATGAAATTCAAGACAGAACAATTATCCAGCAGAAAAAGATTTCAGAAAGCGGTAAGACAACTGATTTAGATTTCTTAACAACATTTTTTCTGTCAGTCATTTTTATTCTCCTGCTGATGATGATGGTCGTATATTCGGGACAGATGCTTGTAAGAAGCATGATCGAGGAAAAATCAAGTAGATTAATTGAAATGCTGATTTCGAGCAGCACACCAGATGAATTACTGACCGGGAAAATATTTGGACTAAGTTTACTTGGAATTACACAAATTATAATATGGGTATTAATTGGTATGAGCCTAGTGGCAAGTTCTATATTGCCTGTTGCGGCGTTTAAGAATATAATTCCTATGCTGGCTTATTTTATTCTCGGATTTTTGTTTTACGCAAGCCTGTTTGTCGGTATAGGTTCAACTGTAAATACTGAGCAGGAGGCGCAACATATAACTACATATTTAAGCTTAATTTTAATGCTGCCGGTTGTAGTTGCTATGCCTGCAATTCAAAACCCGGATTTCATTTTAACAAAAGTTTTTTCATATATACCCTTAACCATACCAACGGTAATGTTACTAAGATTAAACGTACAAAATGTTTCCAATCTTGACATAATTATCTCATTGCTTATAATGATTTTTTCAGTATTTATTGTGACAAAAGTAAGCGCCAAGATTTTCAGGATTGGAATACTTTCTTATGGAAATAAACC
>JALONF010000015.1 GCA_025455085.1 Ignavibacteriaceae bacterium | reverse complement strand
TGATTCGCCTTTACAAATAAATGATTGTAAGAACTACTTCGATGCCAGCTTTATTTTATAAGTAATCTCTTCCTCACCTCGTTTTACAATAACATCAACTTCATCGCCGGGAACAAAATCGCCAAGAGCATAAGTAAAGTCATAAATATTTGAAATCTTTTTCCCGCCGAAAGAAATTATAATGTCGCCTCCCTGTAAACCTGCAAGCTGTGCAGGACTTCCTTCTGAAACTCCGCTGATTTTGTAACCATCAACATTGCTTGCAAAATCGGGGACAGTACCAACATAAACTTTTCTGGCAAACATTTGTCCGGTTTGCTTTTTCTCAACTAATAAATAATCCGGTCGCTCAGGATTTTGATCAATGTCAGCTACGATATTATAAACATAATTGAGAATATTTTCCTGAGCTGCGAAGTTAATTTTTTCTGTATCATCGGAAGGCTTGTGGTAATCCTCGTGCGTTCCGGTGAAGAAAAAGAGAACCGGAATTTTTGCTCCGTAAAAAGAAGAATGATCACTCGGTCCAAATCCTTCATCATTAAAAGTTAATTTAAATCCGTACTTATTGTGGTTATTAAGAATATCTTTCCAATTTGAGGATGTGCCGGTTCCATAAATAATTAGTGAGCTGTCTTTTAGTCTTCCAATCATATCCATATTCACCATTGTAATTGCATCTTCAACAGGGAAGGGTAGATTGTTAACCAGATAATTCGAACCCAGCAATCCAAGTTCTTCTCCGGAAAAAGTAAAAAATGCTATGCTTCTTTTTAATTTATCTTTTTTTGCAGCAAATTTTTCTGCAAGCTCAATCACACCGGTAGTACCTGAAGCATTATCATCAGCGCCATTATGAATCTGTGGCTCATCGCCGCGATAAAGTGAACCTTCACCGCCCATCCCAAGATGATCAAAGTGTGCACCAATTATTATCACTTCGTTTTTCAATTCGGGATCAGTTCCTTCGATGTAACCACCAACGTTCCAGCTGATTGCTTCAACTTCTTTTACTTCAGTTGATATTATTGCTGATGTATTTTTTAATTCAAATGAAGATGTTTTTTTGGTTTCAATAATTTTATCATATACTTCTTTAAGATTAATTCCTTCAGATTGGACAAACTGTTCGATAAAACTTTGCTTAATGCTCACAGCAGCAAATCCGCTGATTGAACCGCCCCGGTCAAAGCTGAATTCAACAAGATCATCACTTGTTTTGTTTTCAACATAAGGATTAATAAAAATTATTCCTGCTGCACCTTTATCTCTTGCGACCGATGCTTTCTTTCTCAAAGGTGAGTGAGCATCAAAACCTGAATGAGCTACATTCGGTTCTGGAGTATTTCTGAAAACAATTACAATTTTATCTTTAACATCAATTCCATTGTAGTCATCATATTCAAGTTCGGACGCTGAAATTCCAAATCCGGCAAATACAAGCTGTGAACTTACTTCAGCATTTCCGGAGAATGGAACGGTTATGTAATCTTCATTCAACTTAGGTGTAACTTCTTTCCCATTTGAAGTAAATGATAGATTATTTTTGTCCGTAAGTTCAATAGTTTTGATGAATGGAAATTCCTGCAAATAGTTATCGCCAAATAACGGTTCCAGACCATAATTTTTAAATTCATCGCTGATATAAACTGCGGCTGCGAATAATTCCTGTGTACCGCTGTCTCTCCCTTTTAATTTATCTGAAGCAAGAAAAGAAATGTGATCTTTAATTTCTTCAGCAGTTATTTCTGGATTGGAAATAGTCTGTGAATATGCTGAAGCATGAGTGAAAAGAATTAAAATTAATAATAAGATTTTTTTTGAACTATTGTAATTCATTTTTTTCCTTTAAAATTTTATTCAAAAATTGTGAATCATTCACAGGTATCCGGAATCTGGTATCCGGTGTCGAGTATCTGAATCCGCATCCAGTGTCAAGAAACTAATCCACCCATTCTGCAATGAAAACGTTCGTGTCGCCTTCATTTTTATTAAATCTGTTTGAGCAAAAAACAAGCTGTTTGCCATCTTTCGTGAACATTGGAAAACCATCGAAAGTTTCATTAAAAGTAATTTGCTCTAATCCGGTGCCGTCTATGTTGATTAAATACAAATCAAAATTTCTTCCTTTTTCACTATTGATGTTGGAAGAAAAAATAATCCTCTTGCCGTCAGGATGGAAGTAAGGTGCGAAGCTTGCTTTACCAAAATTTGTAATTTGCTTTTTGTCCGAGCCATCTGCATTCATAACATATAGTTCTAATACTGAAGGGCGGAACAATCCATTTTGTGCTAAGTCTTCGTAGTCTTTTAATTCTTCTTCAGTTTTTGGTCTGCTAGCTCGGAAAACTATTTTGCTTCCGTCCTGTGAAAAGAATGCTCCACCATCGTATCCTTTTTCGAAAGTTAATCTTGTTTGATTTGAACCGTCAATATCCATCACATAAAGTTCCGGATCGCCATCTCTTGTAGAAGTAAAAATAATTTTATCTCCTTTTGAAGATACAGTTGCCTCGGCATCGTACTTTCCGGAAAAAGTTAACTGCTTAACATCACTTCCATCTGCGTTCGCTGAAAAGATGTCGAATGAATCGTAAAGCTGCCAAACGTATCCTTTTGCTCTGTCCGGAGGGGCAGGGCAGTCATCATCAACAAGATGAGTCGAGGCATAAATGATCTTTTCATCTCCGGGCAAATAATATGCGCAGGTTGTTCTTCCTTTTCCGGTTGAAGCTAATTGCTTTTCACTTCCATCAATATTCATTGTGAAAATCTGATCGCATTTCAAATCACCGACAGTTGCCTGAAAAATTAATTTCTGTTCATCGAATGATAGATAAGCTTCAGCGTTTTCGCCGACGTCAGTCAGCATTCGTATGTTGCTTAAATGTTTTTCTCCTTCAAAAGAAAATTGCTCCTGCGAATAATTGAATTGAAGAGCTGATAGTGACAGAAAAATTATTAAGCTGATAAAATTTAGATTTTTCATGATAATCCGGTTTGTTTATTCTGGAACATGAACTAAGAAATATTTTTTTGCAGATTTTCCTATTGATACCGCTTCCTTCATTGTCATGTGCATTTCGTCTGGTGTTTCTTCTTCGTGTCCTGCTTCAAGAATTGCCAGATCAGCATTACGAGCGTGATTGACCAACTCCTCACAATATGCAGTATCTCCGCCATAACAAATTTTCAAACCATCAAAAATAAAGTTGTACCCCAAAGCAGGAACCTGGCGCATTTTACCGGTTGATAAATATTCTTTGTGAATTACAGAAAACGGTTTAACTGTAATATTATTAGTGGTGAATCCGTTAGCTTTTTTTATCGCTTTAAGATTAATCTTGTATGTAATCGAACGCGAATAAACTTTTTTGAAGGCGTTATAAATACTTTCAATTTCAGCACATCTATCCGGGTAATGAATTGTCAATGGTGTTTTTTTTTGCATCACACGAAGATAGGTGAGCAGCGACCATACACCACCAACGTGATCGTGATGTCCGTGAGTAACAAACACATCAGAAATTTCTAAAAGATTCCTGACACCGATCTCTTTGTTGAGATCTCTTAGTATTCCATCACCGGGATCGATAACAAAATGTGCCTCTCCCGCCTTCAACAATATTCCTGTTGCAATATTCGGGATGGAGCAAAATATTTTGATGGAGAAATCTTTTTTCTTCCAGTTCAGGGGGTATTTTTGTTCTGTCATCTTTCTCTGGATTGTTTACACTTTTTTGGATCTTTGCATCGGGCAAAAATGTTGAATGAATAGCTTTCAAAATTAAATCCTAAATCCTCGCTTATCTCTTCAGGAAGCTGCTTAATTCTTGGATCGGCAAATTCAATTATCTTACCGCAATCGACACAAATTAAATGATCATGAATTTGTCGTTTGAAGCTGCTCTCAAATCTATTTATGTTATCACCAAAATTTCTTTTTGAGAGCAAATCACATTGCGCAAGAAGCTCAAGAGTTTTGTAAACAGTTGCTCTTGATACTCTCGACTTAAAATTTTTCATAAGAATGTAAAGGTCATCTGCACCGAAATGCCCTTCATACTCCAAAGCGGCTTCCAGCACTTCAAATCTTTCAGGAGTAATTCTGTTTTTACCTGCCCTGAGAAAATTTCTAAATATATCTTCAGCTTGTTTGTTTTTCACTAATAGATTACTATGATATTCGGTTTAAAAATATGATTGTCTTAGGCATTTGCAAAATAGATATTTTAAATCAGTAATTAAATGTTTTATTGAACTCCGAAAAATCGAAGCCCGTTAACCGTTAGAAAAGTCATAAAATAAGCTAATCCTGTGAATATGAATACCTGAAGGATTGGAATTTTCCATCCGCCGGTTTCTTTTCTTGATACTGCTACAGTTGATAGGCACTGCAATGCAAAAATAAAAAACACAATTAAACCAATTGATGTTGCAACGGTAAAAAGCTTTTCACCAGTAGCTCCAATTTTAGCAGTCGTGAGCGAGTTTAGCAATGTACTTTGTTCCTCGTCATCTTCTGAAGTCACTTTAAATGTTAATGCAAGTGAGGATACGAATACCTCTCTTGCTGCAAATGCTGAAATTAATGAGACGCCAATTCGCCAATCCATTCCTATTGGAGTCATAAATGGCTGAATAATTTTTCCTAAATCAGATGCAAATGAGTGTTCTAGTCTTTCGGCACGTTCGAGATTTTGAATTTGTTCAGTAGTCAATCCTTCTTTTTCAACCTGAGGATTGATGTTTGGAAAAAAAGTTAAAAACCATAACACAAGCGAGAAGCCGAGTATCATTGGTCCTGCTCTTAATATATACTGTTTAGAGCTATTGTATGTATGGTTTATCACTGCATTAATTTTTGGTATTTTGTAAGAAGGCAGCTCAAGTATAAAAGATGATGAGCCCTCATCACTAAAAATTCTTTTTGAAAATTTATTAATTATCCACGCAACCACTATTGAACTGATTGTGCTTAAAAAGTAAATACCTCCCAGCAAAAAACCGCCGAGCCAGGCATTGTCTTTTGGAATTAGATAAGCAATCAATAAAGCATATACAGGGAGCCTGGCACTGCAGCTCATTAATGGTATGATGAATATTGTAAATAATCTTTCTTTTCGATTGGGGATTGTCCTTGCAGCGATCATTGCCGGAATTGCACAGGCAAATCCTGAGAGCATTGGAACAAATGACCTTCCATTTAGTCCAATTTTAGATAATGGTTTATCAATTAACATAGCTCCGCGCGCAAGGTAACCTGAGTCTTCTAATAAACCGAGTATCAAGAATAATATCAAGATTTGCGGGACAAAAACCAGAACCGATCCGGTTCCAGAGATAATTCCATCAGAAATTAAAAACGTAAGCCAGCCTGGCTCAAAATTTTCCAATACCAGAGAATTTAAATTTGTAAAAAGTTCATCCACAAAGTTCATCAGTGGTTGAGCAATCCAGAAAATACTTGTGAAGGTTAGTCCCATAACAAGAAGGAAAACTAAAAATCCCCAAAATCTGTGAAGTAATACTCTGTCAATCTTTATAGTAATTTCATCGGGAGTAAATCCATTACTGGCTGAACCGTCCTGAAGAACTTTTAATTCATTGTTGGCCGTTTTGAGATTTATCTTATCAACCTTAATAGGTTCATAAACATCATTTACAATTTCTTCAATTTCTTTAAACGTATCTAAAAGATTTGTTTTATTCTCAATTAAACTGTGCGGAAGAATATTTTTTTTCTCTGCTGTTTTTATTCTTTCAAGATTCGAGTTAATCAATTTTATTAAATTATCAACTCCTTGTTTTGTCCTTCCATTTATTGCGACAACATCACAGTTTAAAGATTTACTCAGTCTATTCTCTGATACTTTCAAGTCTCTCTTTGCTAATATGTCAGTCATCGTTAAAACGATAATAACATTAAACCCTGAACTGACAAGCTGTATTGGAAGCAGAAGATGTCTTGATAACTGGCACGAGTCAATCGTGGTGATTACTAAATCAGGTGCACCAAGCGTTGGGTGTGAATACAATGAATCAACAGCTACTTTTTCGTCAATGGATTCTGGTAAAAGACTAACAATGCCAGGCGAGTCTAATAACTCAGCCTGGATATTGTACTTTGGTAAAATTCGGCTGGTATAGTATTCAACAGTAGAGCCTGGGTAGTTTACTGTCTTGTAATTTTTGCCGCTGAGGAGATTGAATAAGGTAGTTTTACCTGAATTAGGAGGTCCGACTAATGTTATTAATGGAACCTGAAGTGCGGTGTCGATTTTCATTTTAACTTAATGCAGCCGGCTTCACTTTTTCTTATGGCTATTAAAGTACCTCTGATTGAAATCGCAATTGGATCGTTAAAAGTCGATTTACAAATTAATTCAATAGTTTGACCGGGAGTAAAACCATGCTCCATAATTCTTTTGCTGGACGGATGTGAGTAGTCAATTTCCGATATTATTCCCTTTTCTCTGTAATTTAGTTCTGCTGCGGTTCTCATATTTTATTTTTAATCACTCTGCAAATTATTAAGATTTAATCTACATAAACATAAGCAAGGGCTATCAAATTATCAATAATTTAAGCCGAACAAAGTAAAATTTCCTTAGTTGGGGTGATTCAGCTAGTAGTGAGAGTTTAATAAAACCAACGTAATCGGCATAAAAATTGCCTCCTTACAGTCTGATTTAAAAAAAGAACATTTTCAAATTGAGCGCAAACATATCAAAAAACTTAGATAATAAAGCAATTTCATTGCCTTCATACTTCCCAGCTAATGAATCGGACCAGGTGTTTTATAATTATGATTGTAAAAGTGATAGTTACAAATTTATAGCTCCAGGTGTCACTCAATTATTAGGTTACAGCTTGGGTGAATTAAATGAACAGAAATTTGAAAAGTTAATTATTAGTGAACGCGAAGAATTCAAAACGAAATATCCTCTTAATGGAAATCCTGATGGTGCATATATTGAGGAGAAGTTAACCATTTATTTTGTTGAAACTAAAAATGGTGATAATAAATGGATTGAAGACAAGTCTATCTCCATTTATGACTCGGATAGTAATAAAACTACTCGAATGGGTTTGCTCAGAGATATTGGTGAGAAACTGCACGAAGAGAAGCTGAAACAAATAATTTTAGAGATACTTGAGGCTGCTAATTCCGAAAAAAATTTAGGCGAGCTATTCAGGTTTATTCATTCCTCGATAAAAAAATTAATGAAGGCAGATAATTTCTATATAGCATATTATAAGAGAGATTCTGATCTTCTGACTTTTCCTTATTTTGTAGACGAAGTGGATAATGATTCATCTTCGAAAAAGCTTGGGAAAGGACTTACAGAATATGTATTAAGAACCGGTAAGTCAGCACTGATAGATTTAAAGAAGGATGAAGCTCTGAGGAAGAAAGGCGAAATAGAATTAATAGGACCTCAATCGCCCATCTGGCTCGGTATACCTTTAAAAATAAAAGAGAAAACGATTGGTGTGTTGGTTGTCCAGGATTATGCAGACGCAAGCACATACACACCGGCTCATCAGCAAATACTCGATGTAATTTCATATCCGATCTCAAGAGCGATTGAAAGAAAAATTGTCGAGGAGGAACGGAAAGAGATGATTGTGAAACTTAAAGAGATGAATACATCGAAGGATAGACTCTTCTCTTTAATTTCTCATGATTTACGATCACCGTTCAATTCTTTGCTGGGCTTTGCAGAGATCTTAAGAACTGATTTTGATAATCTTACACATAGAGATATTAAAGAATATATAAACGTAATTAACGATTCATCCAATACTCTCTTTGAAATGACAAATAATCTTCTGCATTATTCCAGGCTGCAGTTAAATAAATACGATTACATTCCCAAAAAAGTTTTGCTGAATGAAGTTATAAATGAAGCTACAGAATCTTTAAAGTATAGAATTCAAAAGAAGAAAGCTTCTATTCGCATTGAGCTGAAACAGAATTATACTCTTGTAGCAGATGAAGAAATGCTCATATCAATATTCAGAAATATAATTTCAAATGCTCTAAAATTTTCTCACAAGCAAAGCACAATTAATATTTTTGCTGAAGAAGCTCTAGACCATGTTAGTAACGCACTCACAGCTCAAATCAGCATTACAGATGAAGGCATCGGAATTTCAGAAGAGAACCAGATTTTAATTAATTCTGGAGTAATGTTTTCCACACAAGGTACTGAAAAAGAGCCGGGGTCAGGTTTAGGACTTTTGCTAACAAAAAAATATGTTTCTATCAATAAAGGAAAATTTGAAATTATTAGTTTTGATGGACAAGGAACTACAGTTGTAATTACTTTTCCAAGCTTAAAAATCTAATTTAGGTCCTATCTTCATTGTAATGTCTTTCAGGATATAGATGAATTTATTTTTACGATTACGGTAATTTTTACACATATTTTCAATTATACAAGTAAAACACATATAGTAGAATACAGGCTGCTCTCTCTTAATTTTATTAAGGAATCTTCTCCTAAATTAGTAATTTATTTGAGTTGTTCGTTCTGAACTAAATTCAGGCTTGTTTAAATCGCTTTTTTGATTTTATTTTCAAAATTCTATACTCTCTGCGCTGACTTTTTCTAAATATTAAATGAGTATCCCTTAAGTACTATAATTATTGGTTATTTTAATGCTCAATGTGGCATTGAATATGTTAAATAAGGACGGTTGAGTTTATATAAATAATCATCTTGGAGCTAAAAAATGGAAATTGCAAAGATTGCATTTTTAGAAACCTATACTTCAGAAGAAGGCGGCGGAATTATTGGTGCTATTCTGGTTACAGATGCAGAAACCAAACCACTTGAATTTAGAGTTACTTCTCCGATTAAGCCAACAGGATTCCAGAAGACACTTTATGGTGATGTCCTGGTTGAGCATATTCTGGTTGAACTAATTTCTGTCCCTCTTTTAAGTGCAATTAATGAACACGTTGATTTAATACTGGTTAAAGATCCTTTCTTTCTTGGAGCCAATAATAAGCAGGGGATCAGAGTTGTGAGAGTTTTTAATGAATCAGATGGTAAATCACGCAGTAGTACAAAAGCAGAAGCCCTGGCATTTTCAGGTACCGGCGAAGGTAAAATGATGATTGAAACTTCCAAAAAATTTGAAGCAGAACTAGCTCCAATTAGAGATCAGCTTAACAAATTAGCCGAACAGCGGAATCTTCTTGAACCTTTCGAAAGACTAAAACTTGCCTGTGAACAGGTGCAGCAACAAAAGTCTATTGACTAATTTAGATAATGCAAAATGTACGTTCTAAAGTTGCCTCAAAATTATCAAAAATCAGGGAGGCAGAAGATTTTAATTTTTCTAACTGGTTAAAAAAACCCGCCAAACACCAATATCCCGTCGAAGTTATTACTTCGAGATTAGCAGACCTCTCTGATTCACAAATTGAATTCATCTCTCCTGATATTTCTAAATATAATTTTGATATGATTGAGCCTGAGGTTAATGATGAACTCAAGAATTTAGAATTTGCTAAGGTGAGAACAAACGCAATATTTTTTATGATTGCTTACCCAACTGAGGAAGGTATCGTTTATTCAAATGTTGAGATTAAATATCAAAGTTTTTCAGCCAGGGTAATTGAATTTCTGCTCATTAATCCTTCAATAAAAAATGTAAAGGTTAAGTTTGACTATAATCCTCCAAAAAAATATAATTTAAGAATAGAAGTAACTGCTATTTATAATTACTTGAGTGATTTAGTCCCTGAAGTACGTAATATCAATTTATTGGAGATTGAGGATTTTTCTTCATCAGCGAAAAAAATAAATATTCAGAACATTGATTTGACTGAATTGACAACAGAAGCGGAAGTGCATAACATCGAATTGGCTGAACCTTCAACAAGAGTCAGTGTTCGCAGCATCGAGGTTGATAAATTTAAGAGGATCGAAATAGAAACTCTTGAGTTGCCGGGCTTGCCCGAAATGAAGAAAATTTTCCGGATTAAGGTCCCTTCGATTGGAGTATATAAATTTACGCAGCAAAAAATTTCACTACTGCCTTTTTCACAAACTGAAATCTCTGAAACATTTCCTGTGCAGCTGCTTAAGGTCAAGAACTGGTACGCCAACTTCAAACTATCCAGGGGGGAAGCTTTTTTATTCTATAAATCATCACAATCCAAGTATTCGTCTGACAAGGTTACAAAACCATCAGGCAGCGACGTCTACTCACAAATTGGAGAGCAATTAAGTTTCATTCTGAGCAATGTTAAAAAAGTTGACTGGGATAAGAATGAAAAGCTTCATATTAAGCTCAAGAAATATGAAGAAGCAGGTGCAAAGTTTTTAATTGAAAATAATTACGCATTGCTCCAGGATGAATTCGGGATTGACATTGAGAAAGAAGTTATTGCAGCTCTGAAAATTTTATTTGGGAATAAGATCATTAAGTCTGCACTTATTATAACTGACCCGGTTCAGATTGGCAATCCGAAGTTTGCAAAGCATCTTAATCTTGAAATTGGCTGGACTGATAAGTTAAAGAAGCACTTTCCCGAATCAACTTTCAATTTAATTCAGGGGAATAATGATGAAAGAGCAAATCTCTGGAACAAAACGAAATCAATAATTATTTCTGACATCGATACAACATTAAATGATCACCACCTGAAACTGCTTGAAGATAAAAGATTAATTAAAATTGATTGTATTGTCATTGATTCTGTTGATAAGTTTTTATTAAGGAAAGAAATTAGCCAAGAGTTTTTATCTTCAATCAAACCAAAGATTTTATGGGCAACATCTTCTGTACTTGATAAAAATATCCATCGTGAGCTCAACATCTTTTTAGATCCTGAAGTGAAAATGGAAAGGTCATTGATACGAAGTAAAGAATCAATAATTCAAGAAGTTCCAACATTTATGCTCAATGAATTCTGGTGTGATGCCGATGAAAATCAGATTAGTGAATTTAAAGCTGGATTAACTGAAGCAAGGAAAGATCTGAGACGTGTTTTAGAGACAGGAAATCCTTTAAGATTTGCCGCAAACATTTTTACACTCTATCATCGACTGAACCAGGTCGGCAATTTTGCAAATGGAAAACCAAAGAGTCCTAAAACAGATTTACTAATGAAGCACATATTGAGTATTAAGGCAAATGGCAAAAAAGTTCTGGTGCTTTCACAATATGAAAAACTTGGAATCAAAAAGATTGGAGAGTTATTAACAGGTTACGGAATTAAGCATATGATCGTGCCTAATGGACTCTCTGCCGAGGAGATGAAGAAGTCAATTTCGATATTTCAATCTAAAAAAGAAATTGTGGCGCTGGTATCTGATGCGAAAACTACAAAGTTTAAATTTTCAGAATTCGAAGTTCCTTATGTAATCACGTTTGATCAGTGGTGGAATCCTATAACTAACTGGGAATTGGAAGATATGTTTACCCGGAACGGCGAAGAAGTTTTTAAGGAAAGCATCAATCTCTGCCAATATTATTCAACCGGGACATTGGATCAGAAGGTTAGAGAACTTCTGCTTGAAAATGATTTGTTGAACCGAAATGTTTTTGAATTAATGCTGCCAAAAAGCTATGAAGAATTAATTTCTATTGATGAGTGGTTGAAAATATTTGGTATGCCGGTAAGTAATGAGTCGATAAAGATACAAACACCTGAAGAAGCTTTACAAGAGCTGAAAAAATTAAGTATAGATGAATTCAGAAAAATTCTTACAAGGTTTTTTGCAATAATTGGTTATTCAGAAATCGATATACTTGAATTACTGAATACAAATTCTTTTAACATTGTAGGGAAGGCTCAACGAAACAACAGACTCTATTTTCTTGTTGCGAGAGTCTTTACTGAAAGAAATATTGATCAGGCAACTCTCGAAAATATCTTATCGGAAACTTCATCTTCTAAGCAGGATAAAATTTTTATAATTACCAGGGATTCAATCCCCAAAATTGATGAAGCAATCGTACGAGAGAACGTTACTCTGCTGGATGGTCTTTCTCTCTCAAAATTTTTGATCAGATTAGGAATTATGCAACCGAAGGTTTAAAGAACAAATACTATGTTCTATAAACTACCTTCCTATAAATAACTAAAACAAGCACTAAAACAATTCATCGTACTTTGTCCACAGTTCTTCACCGAGTTCCCAGGCTCGTTGAACAATCGCAGCCTGAGTCTCTATACCGTACATTGTTAACATTTCTTTAGCTTTCTCCCGGTCAATGCTCCACTGTTCAAGAACTTCATCCTCAAAAGATTTTTGCTTTGCAAATAGTTCTGCCTGCAAGGGATCCCAAACTGCTCTTACATCGTGCCGCATATCTCCCCAGCGTTGTGCTGCGAGAGTTCCAAGATGATTAAATGCCCACCATGCTGAGTTTCTTGAAAATCCTGTTACTCTTCCATCAGTTGAAGAAGTTTTGTGTACTCTGGTAATTCCCGCATAGAAAGGTGCGTAGATTGAAGTTGCAACATTATCCCATGCTATCCATGCAACTCCGCCGATTTCATTTGGAAGCCAGCTTCTGCACTGAATTATCGTTGCATACATCGTGTACCATCTCGCTATCGTTCTTTCACCGCGCCAGCCCCATCCGCCATTAATTTTGAAAAGCTTATTCATATCGTACGGCATAAACGGATTTGCAAGAGGGGAGATCACAGTTTTTCCGCTGTCATCAGTTACAGTTAAATCTTTTACAAAATTGAATTCAGTTCCTTCATAATAATCAGAAAATATCTCAACCATCATTTCAAGTGTAACTGGTTTTTCCGGCTTTACCGAGAAAGGATAATTTTCAGAATTCGGATCCAGCTTTAATGATGGTGCAACGAGATCAAAAACGCGCCATTCTCTTCTTCTTGTTGCAAGTGAATTTCTATCAACGTAAGCATAGCAGAATTCAAAGGGACCATCCTCAGGTTTCCACCAGCCGTTTTGTTTTGCTACCTCAAATACATTATCGGAGTACATAAAGTAATCTGGATTTTTTGTATCAATCTGCCTGATCCGGCTTCCATTTGCGCCAACGAAAATGTGTTCATCCGGAACTCTTTGAGCAGCCCAAATAGCACCGAGTTTTCCTTTACCCGGTCCGAGAATTTCTATTACCCATACTTCATTCGGGTCCGCAATAGTTAGCATTTCACCATCATCAATCCAACCGTATTTTTCCAATAACTCTCCTGCAATTCTTATGGCATCACGTGCTGTTTTTCCTCTTTCGAGCATCAGCATACACAAACGCTGGCAATCAATTAACCCGCTGTCCGATTTTAATTCCTCTCTTCCTCCAAAAGTTGTTTCTCCTATTGCAACCTGCTGATCGTTAAGACAAGGATAGGCTGTGTTAATGTATCCATAAGTGTAATCAATCTGAGGAATTCGTCCTGTTGGAATATTACTATAGGCAGGCATTTTCTGTGTGTCGTCAATTCCTCTTTTGTAAAGTGTAACTAATGCATCACTCTCATGACGCATTGCAGGAACAACATCGAGATTGCTTCGCGTTCTGTGACTGTCGTCTGTGTGTGATGTCATCACCGATCCATCAAACGATGCAAGTTTTCCAACTGCTACAGTTGTGCAGCCATCAGGATAACCGCCTTCCCAATCTGGTTTTGAAGTGCTGTTGTCCTGTGCATGAAAGGAATAAAATAAAGAAGAAACCAAAATGATGACTGCTGATAAAAATATTTTGAACATATATCAATCCTCAGGATTAGGTGAATGGATAATCAATGTTGGAAATATAAAAATGTTAATTTGAAATAAGAAAAAAATTAGTTTAAGTAATACGTAAATGTTAAGCAGAGCGAAACAAGTACAGCTAATAAATCAAAGATTGGAATAAGAACTACACTAAAAATCTTTACTTAATTTCCTCCCGGCCATCTGAATACTTTGCAAATCTTCCCATCTCTCGTGAATGAACATTATCGTATCTAGACCATGGCCAGCCGCCAAATTGTGTTCTGCGATAATCGTTAAATGCATCTTGTATTTCTGCAGAACTATTCATAACGAAAGGTCCGTGCTGCACAACTGGTTCGTTGATTGGCTTTCCCTGTAGTAACAATAGGTAAGCAACTTCATTCCCATTTTCAATAATTACTTTTTGATCCGCCAGCAGGTCAACTGAGTGATAAGACTCTATATTAGCACCGGCTATATTTACAGTCGTTCCTCTATAAAAATAAAGTGATCTGTTTACTTCCAGAGATGCAGCAGGAATAGTCAACTCAGCGTTAGCTTCCATCTTTATCAACCAGATCCCTACCTCATTTACAGGTTCGTTTGCCCAGGAATCGGGGGCGGGATTAGGAGCAGACACTTCAGCAACTTTTCCCGCAATAACTGTTACTTCTGTCTGTTTACCATTTTTATCTTTTACTTTAATAACGGGAATATCCTCTGCCCAGAGCATTTTAAAATAAGGGCGAGAAAATTTTTTTACTTTAGGAAGATTAAGCCATATCTGAAAAAGCTCCATTCGATTGGGGTTCTTTTTATCCAGCAGTGGAAACATTTCAGCGTGCTGAAGTCCGGAACCGGCAGTCATCCACTGTACGTCGCCATTGCCATATCTGCCCGCAGCTCCGTGGGAATCCGAATGGTCGACAAATCCATTCAGCACAACAGTTACAGTTTCAAAGCCCCTGTGTGGATGTGCTGGAAATCCGGGTATCACCTCACCGTGATACATTCTCCAACCGTCCTTTGTGGTAAAGTCCTGACCAAGGTTTCTACCAGCTAATGAGGCAGCAGGTCCCATTTGATCATTCCATGAGGCAGCAGGTCCCATTTGATCATTCCCTGCAGGATAATTATCAAGGTGATGAACGCAAAATAAAAATGGATCTTTAGTCTCCCAGGTAAATCCTAATGGTTTAATGTTAGTAATTAGTTTGTTATACATTTTTAGTCTCTCTTTAAATAAAAATTATCTAAACTTTATCTCTTACCTGGTAATAATATATTCAAATTAAGATAGATATTGAACAGAAATTCTGGCTTTAGTAACTAAAAGCTTGCCTTGGAAATTTCTGATACGCATATGTATAAACTGATCAGCGGCCTGCCTTAATTCAGGGTTGATGGCTGATTTATTCATTTCTAAAGAGCTGAAGTATGGCAAAAAAAGTTAACGAAACTCAAGATGAACTCTAGAAAAGATTGTTCTGATTAAAGCCTGAAGAGAAGGGCATAGTGAACTCTTATTGCTGTTAGTATATCTTTCTTATACTCAATTATTTAAGAAAAATTTTTTTATCGCTGTGGATCGTGAAGATTTTCAATTCGGAAGGATTTTATTTTTATATTTTAAGAATGATAGAAATCAGTTTTTAATATCTCAACGAAAGACAGCTAAGCCCGCCATCCAGTTTCCTGAATTCAGAAACATCAACTTCAATTGTTAAGTAACCTGCTTGTTCAATTTTCTTTTTCGTCTT
>JALONF010000198.1 GCA_025455085.1 Ignavibacteriaceae bacterium | reverse complement strand
AGGAATGAGTGAATTTAAAAAAGGCCTGAAAGATGTTGAAACTGAAATTAAGTCAACAGATACAGATGTAAAAAAGGTTGACGAGAAAAAATAAACTCAGCAAATAATTTGTGTACCTGCCTGACTGAAGGCAGGTTTTTGGCAAAAAAATAGCAACAAGTTCATCATTTAAACTTTCACCTCACTTGTTATTCTTCATTTAGGACAGGTCTTTCCATTTTCTTAAATTTACAAATCAATTTTTCAAACGCAACTTCAAATCAGGGAAAAAATTTTATGAGCATATTAGTCAATAAGCAAACATACAAAAGTAGTCGCTGGAGTTACACCCGGCAAAGGGGGGACAAAACATCTGGAAGTTCCAGTATTTAATACAGTCGCTGATGCAGTTAAAGCAACCAAGGCAAACACATCAGTAATATTTGTTCCGCCTGCATTCGCTGCTGATGCTGTTCTCGAATCTGCTAATTCAGGAATTAAAGTAATCATCTGTATAACTGAAGGAATACCTGCAGCAGATATGATTAAGGTTTATTCTGTAGTAAAAGAAAAAGGTGTTGTATTGGTTGGTCCAAACTGTCCGGGAGTAATATCACCGGGACAAGCGAAAGTTGGAATTATGCCCGGCTTCATCCATAAAAAGGGAAATATTGCATCCATAAAAAGGGAAATATTGGAATTGTATCCCGAAGTGGCACGTTAACCTATGAAGCGGTTAAGCAAATTGTTGATGTCGGCTTAGGTCAATCAACCGCAGTTGGAATCGGCGGCGACCCAATAATTGGGTCAAAGTTCATAGATATTATCAAGCTTTTCAATGAAGATCCGGAGACTAAAGGAATAGTAATGATAGGAGAAATCGGAGGAAGTGCAGAAGAAGAAGCAGCCGAGTTCATAAAGAAAAATGTTAAGAAACCTGTTGTTGGTTTTATCGCAGGAAGAACTGCACCTCCCGGAAGAAGAATGGGTCACGCCGGCGCAATTATCTCAGGCGGCAAAGGAACTGCTGCAGAAAAAATGGCAGCGATGAAAAAAGCTGGTATTCACGTTGTGGAGAATCCCGCAGAGATGGGAACTACGATGCTGAAAGCACTTTCAAAAAAGAAGAAGAAACCGGTCGTTAAAAAATCTGCCTTGAAGAAAACAGTAAAAAAATCTGTTCTCAAGAGAAAGAAAAAGTAAAATATCATTAATCAATAATTTGAGATTACAATGAAAGTAAAAGTTGCACTTGAAAAAAGCGATGAAGGAGGATACACAGTTTACGTTCCCTCATTGCCAGGTTGTATTAGTGAAGGTGATACGATTGAAGAAGCTGTCGATAATATTATTGAAGCCATAGAGCTTTATCTTGAACCGATTGAAGATGACACAATCGCATTAAACGATGTTATAATTAAAGAAATCAATTTATGACCAAGGTTCCCTCCCTGCCTTATATTAAAATAATAAAGGCATTACAAAGAAATGGTTGGGTTGTAGTAAGGCAAAGAGGAAGCCATATACGTTTACAAAAAAATATCCCTGGTGAGGTTTTGAAAATTACAGTCCCTGCACACACTCCTGTAAAAAGATCAACTCTCTCTCATATATTAAAACAAGCAAGAATCAATTGAGAAGATTTTTTAAATTTGGTATAAAAAATTAAGGAGAATACATTGAGCAATAAAACTTTAGCAATAATTAAACCTGATGCAGTTCAGAAAGGTTACACCGGCAAAATAATCGCGATGATCATCAATGCAGGATTCAAAATTAAAGCGATGAAAATGACTCACTTAACAAAATCATCTGCCGAAGGATTTTATGCAATCCATCGAGAAAGACCTTTCTTTAACGACCTCGTTACATATATGACTTCTGGCCCATGCATACCAATTGCTTTAGAAAGAGAAAATGCAGTTGAAGAATACAGGAAACTGATTGGTGCGACTGATCCAAAAAAAGCTGCTGAGGGAACTGTCAGAAAATTATTTGCAGTTGATATTCAGTTGAATGCTGTCCATGGTTCAGACTCAGATGAAAACGCAGAAAAAGAAATTGCCCATTTTTTTTCAAAAGATGAATTGCTGAATAATTATTCAGCTTGAATTGAATTAATGAAATCAATGAAATAATAAATTTTCCACGGTAAGGAAGTCAATGAGAAACCTATCAATTTTCGCCTGTCTATTAATTTTTATTTTCATTTCGTGTCAAAAAGAAAAAACAAATGAAGAACAAAAAGCCCCGGAAGAGGTCACTTCAACTTTTGATAGTACTGCATTAGCAACTACAGCTGTTGATGAAAGTGAAGATCAGTCATTTTTGTTCTGTTATAAGTTTAAGCCAAATGAATCATTTAAGTACCGACTTACTACAATTTCAGACCGCGAACAAAGTATTACTGCAGATAGTACCATGACAGATAATTTGAGTCAGACAATAATATTTATAATAAATTTCAAGACATTGTCACTGGATGCTGATAGTGTAGCTGAACTTGAATGTACTTTCAGTTCAGTAAATCTTAAAGCAAATGCAAATGGAATTTCTGTTAATTATCAATCCGGCGCTAAAATGGATTCGACTGAAAGACAAAAGTTCTCTGAATATGAATCGTTATTAAATAATTCTTTCAACCTCAGAGTGGGCAAGCAAGGTGAGATCATAGATATTTATAAGATCGATAAAATAATGAACAAATTCTTGAGTTTGCGTGGTTTGCTGGATTCACTCACAGCTCAGGATAAAGTTATGGCTCAACAGGAACTGACGAACAGATCAATTAAACCGCTTCTTGCACAAATATTTCGTGAAGTTCCCGAGCATAAAATGGCAAAAGATTCTACCTGGTCATACAAACGTGAATCTTTACCGATTATGGTATTCCAGGTAGACTATGAAAATTTATACAAAGTTGAAACACTGGAAATGCTTGGCGATGAAAAACTTGCTGTGATAAATGGAAGCATAAAAACAAAAGTTTCAGGCAAAGAAACACACAGTGAGCGTGGCATAAATTATAAATTCAACAAGCCCATCACAACCGCGGGCGGGAAGATTTACTTCAACCTTAATAAAGGCTTAATACAAAAGAGCAGATCACAGACGAATCTACAAAACTCTTACACTATGGAAATGTCAACACCAGAGGGTGTTAAAAAAGCGAGTGCAAAGGAAGTAAGCACTAATGTAAATGTAATTGAGCTGCTTTAGCACCAGGTAAACGAATAACCCTCTTACCTTTTTCTACCTGTTTATGATTTCCTGAGGAATATTATTTCCAATATTCCTCTTCTTTTCTCCTGATTAGAATGAAATTTGAATGTTTTAACCAATTCTGGATTTGGTTAAGTATTTGATACGTGTAATAAAAATAAAATCAGGAGAATAAAAGTGAAGAAACTTATAATACTTATTTTGTTGGTTGCAGCAGGTTATTTTGCTTATGAATATCTTATCAAAGAAAAAACCGCTCTTGAAATTAATGCAGATAAATCTATCTCAACTCAGTATTCAATGGATGCTGATGCACCAGCACTTGCACCTGCTAAATTTGCTAACATTCAGGGAACGGTAAAAAATGTAAGCGATAAAACTGTAACAAATATATTATTAAAGTATAAGCTGAATGCTCAACCAGTTGAAGCAAGAATTGACAGACTTGAGCCTGGAGAAACAAAAAACTTTTCCACTCAGAGTCTGAGAATGACTCACGTTGAAGTTACATTTTTCCTTGATGAGATGAGCTATGAGTGAGTTTTCATTGTAACTCGAACTTTAGTTCGAGTAGATACTGATGAAGTCTTTCAGTCGTATTTCGATATGAATCTCGAGCTAAATAAGATTAGATTTCTTCTAACTCTTTTTCTCTCTTACCACAATTCTCATTCCTTCGACAGTGGTAACAACAATTGGTTTTCCGTGCTCGATGTATTCTGAATCAGTCACCACATCCACACGTTTACCGTTTATCTCAGCCGTTCCGGCAGGGCGTAATGTTGTTACTGCGACTCCCTCCGCTCCGAGTAATTCAGATAAATTTGTTCGCGAGGTATAACCCTCAGTTGCTTTTTCTTCTTCAGATAAAATGAATTTTTTAAAGAGAGTGGATTTAGGCAGAAATCTTACAAGAGCAAAAATAAGAATCAGTGCAGCAACAAATCCAACTGTAAGTTTAATTATAGCTGCAGAAACTGCAGTAAAATCGAGAAAAGGATCGGCACCAAGCATTGACAAAAAGAGTGAAGCAATTATTAAAATTATTCCGCTGATTCCAGCAACTCCAAACCCCGGGATAACAAAAATTTCAACCAGAAGTAAACCGAGTCCAACAACAAACATTAATATTTCAATTATTGAAGCAAGCTGTAATATGTATGATGAGCCAAAGAAAAGTGCAAGTGCAATTAATCCTGCAGTACCTGGAACTCCCCAGCCGGGAGATTTGACTTCTGCTATCAACCCGAATATCCCTATCATAATTAAAATTGAAGAGACTATTGGGTTGTTAAGAAAGCGAACAACATCTTCCGCCCAATTGGATTTTTGATAAATTTTTTCTGCATCCTGAATATTAAAAAGTGCAAATACTTCATCTATGTGTTCCAGTACTGTATCGGCGATCCCGTAATTCAATGCTTCTTCTGATGTTAATGTCACAAGTTGAGTTGAATCAACCAATCCAGGAATTACAATTCTTTCATCAACCATACCTTCAGCAATATCGACACGCCTTCCGTTTTTTTCAGCAGTTGATCTCATTTCTGAACGCATATAAGATTGATACTTCTCCCCTACTTTTTCGCCGGTCTGATCAACAACAGTGGCAGCGCCAATTGAACTTCCGGGGACCATAACAATTTTTTTGCAGGAAAGCGCTATCAATGCACCCGCAGAAATCGCACGGTTATTAATGAAAGCGATTGTTAAAAGATCAGTTCCAATTATTGCATCCTTTATCTGAGTTGCAGCATCTACTCTGCCGCCAAAAGTATTAATCTTAAAAATTATAGCATCGGCATTATCCTTTTCAGCATCAGAAACTACTCTGCTTATATACGGTGCAAGGCCGAGATCAATATCGCCCTCGATGTATGCTATATGAACTTTATTCTGTG
>JALONF010000197.1 GCA_025455085.1 Ignavibacteriaceae bacterium | reverse complement strand
GCAGCGGGCGCACGCCAGGTTGCTTCGTGCGGAGACCATTCGGAGGGTAATTTGAAATTATTATTTGTCTTCATTTTTTCACCACTGAGACACTAAGAGCACTCAGTTTCACTAAGTGTTTCTTAGTGTACTAAGTGTCCCTGCCTACCGCAGGCAGGTTAGTGCTAAATTTTTATTCTATAAATCTTTTAGTAATATCCTGATAAGAATCAATTCGCCGATCACGCAGAAATGGCCAATTATGTCTGATGTATTCAATTCTTTCAGTGTCAATTTCGGCAAGAAGAATTTCTTCTTTATCCATAGAAGCTTGCGCAAGTATCATTCCCTGTGGGTCGCATACAAAAGATTGACCCCAGAATTCAATTCCAGGAGAATCGTTAATTATTTTTTCTAAGCCAATTCTATTAACAGCAGCAACATAAACTCCATTCGCAACTGCGTGACCTCGCTGAACAGTCAGCCAGGATTCATATTGCGCTCGGCCGTATTTTTCTTTTTCGTAAGGATGCCAGCCGATCGCAGTAGGATAAAATAAAACTGCAGCACCCTGGAGAGCAGTTAATCTTGCAGCTTCAGGATACCATTGGTCCCAACAGATTAAAGTGCCAATTTTTCCAAAAGATGTCTGGAAATTTTTATATCCAAGATCTCCGGGAGAGAAATAATATTTTTCATAAAACCCGGGATCGTCAGGAATATGCATCTTCCTGTAAGTGCCAAGTATTTTTCCATCGCTATCAATTACAACCAAACTATTGTGGTAAACTCCGGAAGATCTTTTTTCAAATATCGGAACAACGACACTCACTTTATTTTTTTTCGCTGTTTCAGAAATTGTGTCAGTCGATGGTCCAGGAATAGTTTCTGCAAGTTTAAATTTTTCTATATCCTCTTTCTGGCAAAAGTACTCCGACCTGAAAAGCTCCGGCAGGCAAATAATCTGCGCACCAGCTTTGGCTGCTTTTTCAATCCAGATGACTGCTTTCTTCAAATTTTCAGCGGTGTCTTTGCTGAATGCTAATTGAATTAAACCGATAGTAAATTTTTTACTCATAATTATCCTGTTTCTTTAATTTAAAATTAAAGAAATATTGGCAGTTGTAAAATTTAATCGATGTATTAAGGATTGATTATTTATGAGATTAGAGAATGAGCTAATATCCGAATGCAGAAACCATGTAACCATTCTCGTCAAATTCTTTACTTCTGAGGAGTTTGCCTTCTTTATAGTACTCTTCTTTCTGAATAAAGCCATTGGGATAATAAGTGCGGGAATATGAGTCCAGTTTACCTTCATAATAGTATTCCACTTTCTGGAATGCACCATTTTCATAGTACGAATTTTTCTTTCCTTCAACTTCACCATTAACATACGTTGCCTGGGATTTCGGGAGCCCGTTTTTAAAATATTCTTTGTAATCGCCAACAATAATGTCATCAACGTAAGTCCCCATTGATTTAAGAGAACCGTCTTCATAATAATTTACAACAAGTCCATTTTTCATTCCATTCTTAATCACCGTTTCAAGCTTTAGATGGCCATCAGGATAATATTCTTTTATCATCCCTCTCTGTTCGCCTTTAATATAATCAACTTTTGATTTTACAATTCCGCTTTCATAATATGTGACATAGATTCCATTTATAACACCATTCTCATAAGGAATTTCTTCTTTTAAAAAGCCTGAGTCATAATAAGTCTTTGCGACTTCCTGCTTAACTCCATCTTTGATGAAAGTTTCATTACTCAATGAGCCACCGTCAGTATAATTCTTAAGCATCTCTTCTTTTGACTCAAACTTTCCTTGATAATCATAACGTTCCCGGTTAAGAAGTTCATCATTCAAATATTCATCTTTTACACGCAGGCTGCCTGCCATATCAAAAAGTTTAACTGTTCCCTCAATTTTATCATTTATAAAATTTGCCTCGACTGCAACCATTTTATTTTCGTGGTAGATATAAATCTTTCCGTTCTGCTTTCCATCAACAAAAGAACGCTCAACTTCCACTTCGCCGGTTTTGTAATAAGTTCTGGAAATTCCCTGCAGCAAACCATCAGCATACCGCCATTCTCCCTGCAGTTCTCCTGTTTTGTAGTAGGTGTAAGTAATCCCTTGAAGGACTCCTGCTGAATAATGCTGTTCAGCCCAGAGCTCACCGCTTTCATAATACCATTTTGAAATTCCTTCCTTCACACCATCATCATAATTCCATTCGATACTTTTTATCCCGTCTTCAAAATACCAGGTTGATAAACCGTGCTCTTTACCTAAACTGAAATTCCAGTCCTTCCATAGTTTCCCGTTTGGATAATATTCTTTGTAAAATCCTTCGAGCTTATCATACCAGTATTGACCTTCCGTCTTTATAACTCCATTTGGATAAAATGTTTTAATTACTTTAGTTCCTGGAAGTTCCTGTGAATGCAAAACAGCGGAATTGGTTACGAATATCACCAACAGTATGAAAAGTTGTAAAAAATTTTTATTCATTCTCAGTTCAATTTTTTTCATTTGGAAAGTGAAAATAGAGGATTTTATCTTCAGGATAAACTCAAATTGAAGTGCCTCTTTAAAGATTAACAGCTTGGAGAGTTTCTCAAGTTGCAAAGTCTAATGGAAATTTTTCTCGCCTGCTTCAATTTCCATATCAATATAATCCTCGGCTCTTGGAATCGGACAAGTAAACAAAGATGAGTACGCACAATAAGGATTATAAGCTCTGTTGAAGTCAATTGTGTAAATAAATTCCAGGTCGTCCTTTAATTCAAAATCGAGGTACCTGCCTACTCCGTAAGTATCTTTGCCTGTAGTTTTATCAGTAAACCAGATGCTGTAATAGGGTTCACCCATTCTATCAAAACTTTTATAGACATTAATTCTATGCACTCTTCCATCCTTTTTTAATTCTAGAAATCCAAGTGCTATTGCCGGTCTGGTTTCTCCCCGGGTACCCAAAATTTCCACTGTGTCTTGAATATCAAACTGAATCAATTTTGACTTAAAAATAAAATCCGGATTTGGTTCATAATAATTTAATGGTTTGAAAGTGATTGTCGTATCCCTGTTAAATGGTGAGCTCATATCGAATTGCAAGCTGTAATCTTTCTCCTTTCTTTCTTTGAGAAGATTTTCGACATAAGTTTTCATCTCTGGATCATCAAAACTTTTTTCTTTACAGGCTTCAGTAATAAGAAGTGTGAAAAATAGGATGACAATTAATACATAACTGGCTTTACTTAACATCGGGAGATGACCCTTCTTTTTTTACTTTCTTTTTCAATTCATTTAATTTGTTCAGCGCTTCAAGCGGAGTAAGCTTGTCTATTTCAAGATCGGTTATTTCTCCTCTCAGCTTATCATCCTGGAATTCAAAAATGCTCATCTGGTTTTCAGGGATTTGAAGCTTGCGAAGCTTTTCTTTCTTTAACTCGTACGGAGTTAATTCTTTGCTTTCAAGATTGCGGAGAATTTCTTTTGCACGATTAGTTACAAAAGCTGGAAGTCCTGCCATTTGTGCGACCTGAATTCCGTAGCTGTGATCAGCACGACCGGGATTTACTTTGTGTAGAAAAATTACTTTATCATCGTACTCGCGTACTTCAACCTTATAATTTTTTATTTTGGGAAACAGATCTGCCATTTCGTTCAGCTCGTGATAATGGGTTGCGAATAAAGTTTTGGCTGCAATATCATTATTATCGTGAAGATATTCTGTAATTGCCCACGCAATTGAAATTCCATCAAAGGTGCTTGTGCCTCTTCCAATTTCATCAAGAAGAATCAAACTTTTTGAAGATGCATTATTAAGAATGTTTGCAGCTTCCTGCATCTCAACTAAAAATGTACTTTCACCGGAAGTAATATTATCGCTTGCACCAACTCGGGTGAAAATTCTATCGACTAATCCAATCTTCGCACTTTTTGCAGGAACGAATGAACCAATCTGTGCCATCAGTACTATCAATCCAATCTGACGGAGATAAACAGATTTGCCAGCCATATTCGGACCGGTTAACAAAATTATCTGATCATTCTTGTTATCTATCACACAATCATTCGGTTTAAACTTTTCTCCCGGTGGAAGAATCTGCTCAACAACTGGATGTCGTCCATCGATTATTTCAAGCTCTGCTCCATCGTGAACAACTGGCTTTGAGTATTTGTAAGCTTCTACACATTCTGCAAATGAAATCAAACAATCAATCAATGCAATCATCCGTGCATCACTCTGAATCGCAACCGCTTCTGATGAAATAAATTTTCTTATTTCGTCAAACAACTCAGCTTCGAGTTCGTAAATCTTTTCCTCTGCATTCAGGATTTTATCTTCATATCCTTTCAGCTCAGGAGTAATGTATCTTTCAGAATTAACGAGCGTTTGCTTACGAATATAATTTTCAGGCAAATTATATTTATGAGCATTGCTTATATCAATATAGTAGCCA
>JALONF010000014.1 GCA_025455085.1 Ignavibacteriaceae bacterium | reverse complement strand
ACAAGTATGAAAGATAAGTGTGATATTTTTTTCATTATATCATTTATTAAAATCTAAGAGTTACTCCAAGCTTAATATTTCTTTTGGTAAGATATCTTGCTGGATTAAAAGGAAATGGTCTTATAGGCGCCTGTACATCAGGA
Source organism: Ignavibacteriaceae bacterium (assembly GCA_025455085.1). Classification (GTDB taxonomy): domain Bacteria; phylum Bacteroidota; class Ignavibacteria; order Ignavibacteriales; family Ignavibacteriaceae; genus IGN2. Next base: position 14,920 of record JALONF010000014.1, on the reverse strand, counting down.
TACCTTGGATCATTCCAGGTACTAGGAACATCATCGCCATACTCATAAGCTCTGCCTGTAACAGGATTTATTATTGTTGAATTTTCTGTATCGAGAAGATTGTTGACTTCTACAAAAACAGAAAAATTCATTCCTGAGAAATTAAAATACTTCTCAAAGTTCAGGTCAACGTAAAACCAGTCATCGCCAATGGCTGTATTTCGTTCATTTCTTAAAAACTCATATTCCTTCCTGCCATCAGCATCAACTGAGCCGGTAAAGACTGCAGGAGTATATCTTCGACCTGACTGGTAAAAGAATCTTGTATAGAAACTCCAGTCATCAATTATTCTTTCTAAAGCACCGAAGCTTCCCGGTGCCGCGTAAAAGTTAAAAGATAATGATCCAGTAAATGGTCTGTCCCAAGGCATGTAACCATCTTTTATTGATTCATTGAGATCACCTCTGGCAACAAGAACTCCTTCTTCAGCAGATGAGCTTTTTCCTGTTGCAATTGAATAAGCAAAAGAAGCATATCCATTAAACCATTTTCCAATTCTCTTTTTGAATTCAACCTCAAGTCCCCTTGAACGAGCGTAGTCTGAATTTACATACGTGATAAAGTTTTCACTGCTTAATCTGGCTGATGTGATTTTGACTGAGCGAGTACTTACATAATCAAAAATGTCTTTGTAATAAGCTGTTATTGTTAGAACATCATCAGGTGTGAACTGAGTCTTAAGACCAAGTTCGTAAGATACTGTGGTTTCAGGATCAAGATTTGGATTACCAAATTTTTGGAATGATGACTGAGCACTGGTAGGATTAATTTTCGCATATACAAATTGCGGTTTTGGCCATTTGCTGAAATGTCCGTAGGAGAAAAATAAAGTTTGAAAATCTGAAACCGGATGAGATATTCCTAAACGTGGACTAATGCGTGCTTTAAATCTCCTGTCGTTAAACCATCCAAACGTATCTTCATAATAGTTGTCCCTGATTTCATCGGGGATCGTAATTACATTTGAATCAGCTACAGCATCATCAACATATTTTCCTGGAAACCAATAATCAAGACGCAGTCCGAAATTTAAAATCATCCCGCCAAAATTGATGTTGTCTTGAGCATAAAAAGAACCTAACGCCGGATAAACTTGATAAATATCATTATTCAGTCCAAGATCACCAACCCAAGGTTGGAAAATATCTACAACTTGCATTTCCTGGAATTGGATATTAAAACCAGCTTTGAACTTATTCATTTCATCAAAGAAGCTGGTAATATCACCCCGAAAAGAAAATTCTTCAAGGAAGTGATCATGGTAAGTATACTGGTTGCCAACATCCCAGAAACCGTCACCGGGAATTACTTTAATTGTATCCCCGTTAAGATTAAAGTATGCAATCGGGAAGTTCACAATGTCGAGCGGCTGATTGTAAGCATCCCAATATAATCCGTTAGCATCTCCTCTTAAATTTGTAAAAAAATAGTTGAACTTAAATTCGTAATAAGTTTTAGGATTAAGTGTATGAGTGAGTCCGAAGTTGTGATAAATATTATTATGTGTAAATGTATTTGCGTTATCAAGTATGTTTTGAAATGTATATTGATAACCGGGTGAAGGCTCTACATACTCAAGATTTGATTGAAGAGATTGCGAGTTCTGATTTATGTTAACTGATTGATTGAAGGAGTAATTGAACTTTAAAGTTGGAGAATAGAGGTAAGTAAATTTTAATAACCAAAACCAGCTATTCTCAGCGCGTGGTGCAAATCTGGTTCCCTCAAAAGTTGATGAATAGAGCTGATCAGCCGTAGGCTTATAATAGCCTTGAGTTATTCCATCACTTATACCGCTATAAAAATTTCCAAAAAATGATAATCTCCCTGGAATATTTAGTCCGAGTGCAGGAAGCAATAATGACGTTATTGGCTCTGGTCCGCTCAGATTAGCTTCGAGTATATCAATATTAAAGACATGAGGTGATGATTTATCACCAAGATTATCACGCTTGTAAGTAATCGATCCAGAATATTTTTCACTTCCTTCTCTAGTTCTTACATTAACTACACCAGAGGTAGCCTGACCAAACTCCGCATTAAATCCGCCAGTGATCACTTCAACTTCTTCAATAGCTGCAGCGCTTAGCTGAAGTCCAAATCCAGTTCCTGAAAGTGGATCCTGAACCGAAACTCCATCCAGGAGAAAAGCGTTTTCATAACTTCTGCCTCCTCTGATATTAACTTCATTATCTGCTGTTACTACTCCTGTCTGTTGAGTTACAATATTTCTGATATTCTCAACGATGAGTGCATCGATTTCCTCTCTCGAAACGGTTTTCTTACTCTGTGTTTCTTCCGGATCAAGCAAAGGTTTATCACCAATCACAACTACATCCTGGTCAAGAGTCAGAACTGTTTCTTCAAGTTTAACATCGAGCTGTTTTATTTTGTTTGGTTCAATTCCTATTCCCGTATATTGAAATATTTTATAACCGATAAGTGAAATATCAATGTTGTATTTTCCTGGATTGATTCCTGTAATCTTGAAGATTCCTTTAATATCAGTAGCTGCACCGTGATAAGTTCCTTTGATAATTACATTAACGCCCGGTAGAGTTTCATTGGTAGCTGCATCAGTAACAATGCCGGTAATGCCGCCAGTCTGCTGAGCAAATACATTTATACTAAACAGTAAAAACAATATTTGAAAAATTATTTTCACGGAATTAGTCCAAACTCCTCAAAGAATACTTTTTCAAAAAGTTCATCCACGTTCTGATTTCCTGCATTGCACTGATGAAGCGGCAGTCCAATAAAGAAAAGTGTTTTATCGTTCGTAATAAAGCCAATATTTCCAAATATTTGAGAATTGGATACGTCATATACCTCTGATGCTACAACGGAATTTGGCAAAAAGGTTCTTACAAATGCTATCGATCCAGGTCCAGCTGTTTTCAGAGGAGGATAATTAACTTGAGGAGATGAAGGTAATATATTGGCACCTGCATTTAAAAATGGAAGCTTTTCACTAACAAAATCTATTGGCAGAAATCCTTGCAAAGTAGACAAATCAAATATGAAGGTTGAACTCGAATCCTGAAACGTCATAGAAAAAGCAATCTTACCACCCTGTTCAATGTATTTGTTCGTTACAATGTTCAGAAGATCGAGTCGAGGGTTGGAGGTTGAATACCAGTAAACATATTTAAACAAACGCATCATCTCGTATATAGTTACATTTTCAAATGGAAGCGCTTGATTTGCCAAATCATATTCATCAAACTTACCAGAGAGAGAGCCACCGCCAATTGTGCTGAACATGTTCCTGTAGAACAGCATCACTTCCTGGTCAGATGACGCACCGGAAAAGTTATCAAATATCAGCACTTTACCTTTTGGTTTTTTAACATACCAAACATCATTATCGCCGGGAAGAACAATTCTATTTGATGTTGCACCGGAGAGATCTACAGCCTGAACAAAGAATTTATTATCTGCATTAAGCTGTAGTCCTGATAAAAGCTGGGGGTAAATATTTCTGTCAGAGCCATTTAACAATATTTCCATTTCTGGAATTTGCGCATTCAAATCTTTTATTCTAATTGTAATTAGCCGAATTGAACCCGGAAGAGCAACAAAGTTATTAGTATCATTAAGTGAAATATTTATGGAACTGATAGATTCTACTCCATCAAGATCATCAGCATTCCATTGAAAAGTCATTACTGGAAGCGAAGTATCAGGAACAAATGAAAGCGACGTCCATTCAACCACAGGTGCAGAATTTTTAATAGGAAAAATCAAATTTGCTGGAGTTGGATCAATCAGACCAATGTCAAAATAAGATTCTCCAGCATCATAAATTCCATTTTGATTTGCATCTATGAAAGGTTCGTTATCAAAAGATATTCCATTGCTAACAATATCCCGATCATAAATTCCATTACCTTCAGCATCAACAGCACAAACTTTAAATGTATAAACTGTATCAGAGGAACCAATTGGTAAAGAAAATATGCTGTCATTTGAAGCGGTAAAACTCCAAGCAGAATCAATTCCTTCCCATTTGATATAGAAGCCAATAATAATTCCGTCCGGATCATCTCCCCACCAATGAACGTGTAACCTGCTGGGTTGTTTTATGATGCTTGAATCTGGATACAGAAATAATCCTGAGTTTGGTGCTTGATTGCCAATAGCATTACTTACCTGATCATCCTTACAAGAAGAGATCAGTAACGATAAAACTGCAATAATTATAAAGAGTTTTTTCATTTCATCATTCAGTGAGACTCACCTTTGAGGTGAGTCTCACTTTGTTTGTGAATTACCTGAGTAAAATCATTTTCTTATTGCTTGAATAATTACCTGTCTGCAATCTGTAAATGTATACGCCAGATGGTAAGCTGGTAGCTTCGAATGTCACAGTGTGTCTGCCTGCGCTCATCAATTCATTATTTATTAAATTTCTAACTTCCTGCCCGAGAATGTTAAATATTTTGAGAGTAACATTTCCCTCAACCGGCAAAGAATATTCAATTTTAGTTGAAGGATTGAATGGATTCGGGTAGTTCTGTGAAAGACTATATTCAGCAGGCAAATTTGCTTCATCCCCAATATCAGAAAGACCAGTAAAATCATCATTCTTTCTCGGGAATAATTTATAATTACTAAAACCAAACCATAATATTCCTGTTATCGATTCAAAAGTATAACCTTCTTTAACATAAGTAGGAGTAACGTCCTGACCTATTGCCCAGAAATTATGGTAATCATGTGTTCCATATTGCAAGGCAACTCTTGCATTAGAGTTACTTGCATCAGCAACAAGAATATCACCAAAATTATTGTTTGTTGGTGGTGAATGGGGACCTACATCACCATCAGCATTTTCATCTGTAACAACAATATTTTCATACTTTATCAAAACACCTTCCCATTGCTCAGCCTGTACGGTTCCACCAGCTAATAAATCAATTGTAGCTGTAGAAAGAGCTTCTGCTTCAGGGACTGGATTTCCAGTTGAATTTACAGTTATGTTTGATGAGCTGTTGATACCAAATATTTCTGTCATACCAAAGTCATCTCTAACATTACCAGTAACTGTTACATCATCACCTCGATTCAGCAATAATGTTTCAGTACCTACAATTTTAATTCCACTCCAAGGACCACTTTCATTTTGTATATAAACTTGTGGACCTGAAAGTGTTCCTGTCTCATTTCCCTCAATATCTGTAGTATCTGCAGTAACTATTCCTCTAACTGTTACCTGATAACTATTATAACCACTAAAGCCACCTCCGAACGGACTGTACTGAACATCTTGAATAGTAAGCGCCCTGTTTAAGACGAGATAGAAATATCTAAACTTAGTTGTATCTGCCGGAAAAATAGAAACGTTGTTATTGTTATCAACTGCTCTAACAAAAAAGTCAACTATACAAGAATCATTTTGTCCAGGAATAACTGCTTGCCAGGTATTACCGGTTGTGTTAGTCATCGCAAGTTCATTGTTAGTTCCCAAATTTTTTCTGTAAAACAATTGAGCCGAAGTAATCGTCCCATCCTGATCTGATATTTCTGCTGATACAGTTACAGGTACACCATAACCTACTTCAACAGGATTTCTGGTGATATTGGATATAGCCGGTGCAAAAGTTAGAATTTTAACATCTTCAGGATAAGCCGGCATAATAATATTTATATATTGATTTCCTCCAACGTTGCTTCTATTCTGAATATATCCTCTGACATACTCTAAAGTTGAACCCGTTGGTGGTCTCGTAGCATTATTACGGTAATACGATGATTGGTTACCAACATAAACCTTTGTATTGTTTTGATCATAAACATAAAAGAAGCCAGTGCCGATAGGTGCTGGTGTTTCGCTAACTGCTGTCACATTTCTAAGTTCAACTAAAACACCCTCCCATCGCTCCCCAAGCAGTTTTCCCTCGAATGATCCGGTATTTGCAAGAGAGTCTATTGTAATTAAAATAGGTTCTCTTCTATCAGTAATACCTAGAACACCAGATGCCTCAAAATTAATTGCGTTAAGTTGAGTTGTAACATTAAACTCATCAACCCATCCAGTTACTTTAACAACCATCCCGGTATCCAGAATATCAAATGTACTTGTTGAATTTGGATGCCTGACTAAAATACCTGCCCAATCTGTATCAGTCGTATCCTGAAGATATAAAGCTGGTGCACCTGCTATTAGAATCACTCCACTATCAGGATTTGCGAATTTATGAGGCGCAACCATAACTACTCCGGTTACAGTAACAGTATCTCCATTATAGAAAGAAGGCAAATCACCTGTAGTTAATATGTTTGGCTGATATTGAATGTCCTTTATGGTGACTTCAGGATATGGTTGAGCTAATATGTTGCTACTAAATAACAATAGCACTAAAAAGAAAAATAGTTTTTTCATTTTGATTCCTCCAATTATTTGATTATTAAAAATTTACCTGTTTTAATTTCTCCGTTATGGTTGTTCTTAACCGTAAACAGATACAAGCCTGTTGCTATCGCCTGTTCATTATCTGTTAAAAGATCCCAGGCATGTTCACCGCCTGCAAATTTCTGTTTATCGTCTGAAGCATAGGTTTCAAACCATCTTGTTTCTGAACTATTGCTCTGACTTAGATGACGAATTCTTTTAATTACATCGCCGGCAAGAGTGTAAATTGTAATTTCACAATCCTCAGGCAGATTAAAGAAATAAATTTTTCTTAGTCTTTCAGATGAGCCATCCCAGATTGCAGATCCATAATATGGATTTGGATAAACTCCGATTTGTACCTCAGGATCATCTGTTGGTGGTGTTCCAGGAAGTATTCGCTCGTAGTTTGCCAGCGGACTTGATTCAAGAATATCCAAATCATTTTCAGGATCTCCCTGATCAAATGCAGTTACTGAGAAAAGATATTGCCAGCCATTTAAAAGGTTGTCAAATTCAAACTTGTAATAATATTCAGTTGTATCCCCAGGAAAGGTCACGGGCGCTGAGAGACGCACAAATTCAAATCCGGTATCGAATTCAATATTATTACCGGCACTATCAAATGAAGCAGCAATAACCATAGCTTGTAGTAAATCCTGCTGTTGCGTTAAGTCAAAACCAGCCTGCGTTCTATAAATATTATATCCTTCAAAATCTTGCTTACCTGATATTGGATCAACAGAAAACTCTGCCCGTTTATCCCAATAAACTGTTGCCTTCTGATTATCAGGAACAACTCTAACTTTAGGAGTTATTGGCGGAGCAGGAAGAATATATCTTGTTATATCCCCATCACCATCGAGGTCTTCGCCCGGATCCAAAATGCTGTTGCGGTTTCTATCTTCTCCATGATAAGCTCGTAACGCCCAGTCTGCACTGGCGTAAAGATTCGTTTTTTGTTCTTCGGTGTCAAGATTAGGTGGATCACTTCCAAATTTTTTTGCACATACAATTGCAAAAACAACATTAATAGAGTCTCCGGCAGGTATATATCTGAAGGGTCCGTTTGATAAAAAAACTGATCTGTTGGATGGTGGTTTTAAACTCTCAGGATTGATTCCATTTTTCCACCAGTTACTTCCGCCAAAATAACCGTGCATTTTTTGATAACGCTCGTTATCATCCTGCGGTGCAAAAAAGTTTGGATCACTTGTATTTCTGAATTGCCATGAAGTAAATGCGACTGTTGGTAAAGTATCAGTTACTCCACCAACCTGATATATAAATTTTTCAGGTTGTTTTGGATCAGCACCAAGATAAAGTATTCCCACATAGCTATCTGTAAATCCTATATCTCCTGCGGCATCAAATTCGTAGGCAATTTTAATTGAATCGTTATAGCCATTTCCGCCTTTATTAAAGAAAGCGCTGCCAGACGGCTGGCCGGTTACAATTGTATTTCTAACTACTGCATCCGTCCATAAACCCACAAATGCGCTATCAAGGTATTTACCTGATACGTTTTTGATCCAGTAGTTAAATATGACAAAAAAGTTAGCGAATGAATAATTCCACGCATAAGTTTCCTGCCTGACGGTGACGCCGAGCGGTTCATGATCCAGAATTGGTTCGCCGTTAAGGAATACTTTGTTAGTATCGGTGTAATCCATCAGGAAATCCTGATGAGAAATTGCTAATGGACTGAAAAATCTTGAATCAAATAAAGATGATCTTTCTCTAACCTTACTGCCTAAAGCATTTGTAAATTCAAAGCCGCCGCCTCTTGTAGCAACCGAAGAAACATCTATAGCACCCGTTGTTACGAAAGGACCTACTCTGTTACCACCTTGAACATTATCAGTTCTGTAACCACCAATCCAGATACCGCCATCGAAAATATGTTCTATTCCGCTTCCAAGAGGAAACTCGCAGCTCGGCTGCTCAGGCCAAAAGACAAAACCATGACCATAGGTACCAAAGTTTGTTACAGTTAATCCTATGTTACCAACATTTGTGAATTTGTTATCATCGTCTAAAACTTTGGGAAACCTTCTGTCCTCGCCAGCTTGTCCAAAAGTTAGAGCACAGAAAACCAGGGATAGATACGATATCCTATAGAAAAATTTCATTAAATAAAAAGTAAAAAAAGTCTGTTTTAATTATCCGAATGGTTTATAAACACACTCACAAAATACGAATAAATAATATGCGATTAAATAAAATAAATGTTAAGAAATTATTCCTACTCGGAATGAGATTTACTTTAAAAGCAACATTTTCTTAGTTTGAATTGTTCCTTGTCCTGAACTTGTTTCAGGAACTCCGATTTTTAATTGATAAAAATAAACTCCACTTGAAATCTCAGGTCTGGAGACCTGAACTACGTTGAATTCAACTTCATAATTTCCTGCTGGTTTATACTCATCAATAAGAGTGGCAACTTCATTACCAATCGCATCAAATACTTTTAATGTTTGCCAACTGCCTACTGCTGATTGCCAACTGATTATAGTTCTTGGGTTGAATGGATTTGGATAATTCTGATAGAGTATAAAATCTTTTGGAGTAAAATCTTCTGCAATTACATCACTTGAATTATCTGGAAAGAAATACATTAGCATTTTGTCGATTGTTGCACGCCATAAACCCCAGCTGTGACCTTCTGGTCGTTCGAGCCAGTCAAGTTCGTAATTTGCGCTAAGAAGGTAATCTCTGAAATCTCTCATATTTGTATAAAGACTTTCATAAGTTCCCCAGATTGAACTCCACTTAATGTCTTTTACAGGACCGTTGACAATCAAATTATAGGCTTCATAACCATTTGGCCAGAATGCTGCCGAATGAAGTCCACATAAACCGAATACTTCCGGATGATTGTAGCTGATTAGTGCTGAAATATTTCCACCGAATGAATCACCCAGGACTAATCGTTGATGCGGATTAATTTTAGTTTTATAATTTGCGTCAATGTAAGGAACAAGCTCGTTTACAAAAAATAATCTGTACTGATTTCGCAAAGAACCAGCGTACTCTTCATTACGATTATTTGGTTTTATGAATACAGCAATCACAGGTTGAATTTTTGAACTATCAAGTAAATTATCAATAACATTGACTGCTTTGCCAAGGCTTATATATTCTGATCCATCCTGAAAATAAACTGTTGGATAGGTTGTTGAAGCAAGTGAATCGTATCCTGGAGGTAGATAAATATTCAATTGATAATTCGTTCCAACGTTTGTACTGAAAATTACTTTTGTTAGTACCGTTCCATGAGCAATATTTGGATTGTAATTAATTTCCCAGGGTTGAACATAAAGCGGCATTGAGAGTTCTGAATTTGGACCAAAACCTCCCTGACAGGTATGTGGATTTTCCGGATCGAGGATCCAGTTGCTTCCATTCAAGACAAATTTATAATCAAGTCTTGCATCCAATTCAAAATTTTCTGAACGATACCAGAAGTTTGTTTGACTTAGCTTTGTCATCGGCCAGGAAGTCGCACTCCATCCATTAAAATCACCAGGAACAGAAACTGAATTAGGATTTCCTAAATAGATAAAATTTGCTGTTGAATCTTCGATGAATGGAATTCCCTGAGTTCTTGCAAAAGTCATAAAGCTATCAACAGCAGTTTGCTTGGCAACAGGATCGCCAAGCAAATTAACGTAACTGATAAATTGCTGGAACTGAGATTGGCTGAAAGTCGAAGATGAAAGAATAAAGATTATAGTAAAAAAGATTTTTTTCATAATTAGATCTCATTTTTTTCAAAAGAAAAATAAACAAAAAAGCCAGGACTTTCATCCCGGCTTTTTTCTATTTATAACATTTTTTTATGAGTGTTAACCCAAAGGAATTTTGTTGGCGTTTTCTTTCAGCCAGTCATCAAGGCTTGCAAGAGAAGGATTGAGTGATTTGGTACCCTCGACACTTCTTGCACCACAGTAATAATCTTCGAAGTCGTGTTTAAATTGGAACATGTTTCCAAGATCATCAGCACCCGGGAAACCGAAGCTGCGGAATACATCAAAAGGAACGGCATTATAAACAACCTCCTGTCCCAAAGCTTTTGTAAAAGAATCAGCCATCATTTTGCCCGTTAGATGTCCACCAGAGACACCAACGGTTTTTCCAATAAAATCATTTCCACTTTTAAATATTCCATAAGCAGCTTTACCAATATCTTCAGCAACTATGCCGGGAAGTTTTTTATTACCCATTGGAATTGTAATAGCAAGTTTGCCATCCGGACCCTTCTTTGGCCCCATACCGAAGTAAATAAAATTGTCCCAGTAAAATGAAGTTAAAAGAAAAGTTACTGGAAGATTTAGTTCAGTAAAATATTCATTCGCTTCGGCTTTGGCATCGAAATGCGGGACTTTGTATTTGCCCTGAAGAGTAGGCATTCTGTTATCACTTAACGGAATCCATTTACGTGTATCCTCAAACGTTGACCAGATAATATGTTTTACGTTTGCCTCTTTTGCTGCTTTGGCAATTTGCTTTGCCTCGGCGGTTTCTTTTTCAGGCGAAAAATGTTCCCAGAAAAAAGTAACGGCATAAACACCGTATGCACCCGCAAATGCAGATTTTAAACTATCGTAATTATCGATATCAGCTTTAACCACTTCTGCACCAAGTTTAGCTAATGCCTTGGATTTCTCAGAATTTACATCGCGAGTTAATGCGCGTACAGAAAATTCCCCTGATTTATCAGCTAATATTGCACGGACTAATCCACCGCCCTGCGCACCAGTTGCACCGAGTACGGCAATTATTTTTTTTTGTGACATAGAATCTCCTTAGTTTTTTGTTATATATTTATTAGTGACTAGAAAATATCTCTTGCGTGCTGGTCTGCGTGGTAGGAGCTACGTACCAATGGCGAGGACTCAACAACTTTAAATCCCATTTTCAAACCTTCTTCTTTGAACATCTTGAATTCTTCAGGAGTAACAAAACGATCAACAGGTAAATGAACTTTTGTCGGCTGAAGATATTGTCCGATAGTCATTATCTCGCATCCGTGTTCATAAAGATCTTTCATTAAATCAAGAACTTCTTCTGTCTTCTCTCCGATTCCAACCATAATTCCGCTTTTAGTTTTTAGTCCTCTTGACTTGAACCATTTAATAAGATTAAGACTTCTTTCATATTTTGCCTGAGGACGAACTGCGTGATATAATCTTTTTACAGTTTCAAGATTATGATTAAGAATATCTGGAGGAAATTCCATTATAATCTCAAAAGCTTTTTCATCTCCTTTGAAATCAGGGATAAGAATCTCAACCGTGCAATATGGTTTTTCTTCTCTGACAAGTCTGACACATTCTTTAAATATCGATGACCCGCCATCTTCAAGTTCATCTCTGTTAACTGAGGTAATTACTGCGTGTCTTAAATCAAGCTGTTTAATCGCATCGACAACTCTGCGAGGTTCATCAAGGTCAAGTTCAGTTGGCATACCTAATTTCACATTACAGAATCCACAGCTTCGTGTGCAAGTATCACCGAGGATCATAAATGTTGCAGTTCGATGATTCCAGCATTCAGCAATATTTGGACATTTAGCTTCTTCACAAACTGTATTCAGTTTTTTATCTCTCATCAGGTTGCGAACATCTGAATAGTTATCACCAGTTGGAAGTTTAACTTTCAGCCAATCAGGTCTTTTACCCAGAGGAACTTTAGTTTTTTCTGCTTCCTCCTTAAATGCTTTTTGATGTCGATTAATTACACTCATAAAATATTTGTTTCAAAATTTTCCAAAGTTTCTTTCAGATGTTTGATAAACATTCCACCCAACATACCATCAATCAACCTGTGATCGTGTGATAAAGTTAACGCCATTACTGGTCTGATTGCTATTGAATCGGAGCCATCGGCACTTACAACAATGGCTTTCTTAATTACAGCACCAACACCCAATATTGCAACCTCTGGTTGATTTATTATCGGAGTGCCAAAAACAGTTCCGAATACACCATAATTAGTTATTGTGAAAGTTCCACCGGAAATATCATCAGGAGTTAATTTTTTATTTCTTGAGCGATATGCAAGATCATTTATTGCTTTTGCCAATCCGACAAGATTCAATTGTTCAGCACCTTTTATGTTTGGAACAATCAAACCAGTTGGTTCAATCGCAACAGCAATTCCCAGATTCACAAAAGACTTTTGAAGAATTGTATTTCCATCGATTGTCGAATTGATTAATGGATGCGCTTTGATTGCTTTAACACAAGCCTGAGCAATGAATGCCATATAAGTCAGCTTAACACCATACTTTTGCTGAAACTCATCTTTATGTTCCTGAATAAAATTATGAACACGAGCCATATCAACTTCTATCATTGACATTACGTGGACAGAAGTATCACGGCTGGCAACCATATGATCCATAATCTTCTGTCGGATGTTATCCATCGGAATTCTTTCAATACCTGATCCAAAGCTTACTGTTTTTACTTCTGATGGGATAAAAGATGGTGCTGGAGCCGCTGTTCTTTCTTTCTTTTCCTCCAAAGGTTTTGTTGCTACTTTTTCCTTACCACCCTTTTCGATATAAGATAGAATATCCTTTTTGGTCACCCTGCCTTGCAAGCCTGTGCCATTAATTTTTCGAAGTTCATCGAAGCCAACATTTTCTTTCTGCGCAATACTTAGAACAAGCGGAGAATAAAATCCATCACCCTCTCCTTTTATTTTTTCTCGTTCACTGATTTCAGCTTTGGCAAAATTATCGTGCATTGAAACCGGTTCTTTCACTTCAACTTTCTTTTCAGTAACAGATTCTTTTTTGGTTGATACAACCGCTCCTGATCCAGTTGATATTTTTGCAACGACTGTTCCGACGGATACGGTTTCCTGTTCACCAATCAATACTTCAGCAAGTGTTCCTTCAACCGGAGATGGAATTTCGGTATCAACTTTATCTGTACTTATTTCGAAAATTGTTTCATCCTTTTTAATTTTATCGCCAACCTTCTTAAACCACTTAATTATGGTTCCTTCCATCACAGACTCACCCATTTTTGGCATTTCAATTTCTACCAATCCTCCACCTGATACAACTGTTTCAATTTTCTTTTCTTGTACAGGTTTTTTCTCTTCGATAATTTTTTCTTCAGCCTTTTTTTCAGGTTCAACTGCTTTACTAACTTCGCCACCATCATCGATTATTGCCACAACAGTTCCAACTTCAACGGTATCACCTTCTTTAACCAGTATTTCCTTTAATACTCCTTCAGCTGGTGAAGGTATTTCAGTATCAACTTTATCTGTGCTTATCTCAAAAATTATCTCATCCTGCTTAACAGAGTCACCAACTTTCTTGTGCCATTTGATAATAGTACCTTCGTTTACACTTTCACCCATTTTGGGCATGATTATATCCATCGCGAAACTCCTTCGAGGCATAGGCTGAGGCAAAGGCTTGGAATATTTTCAGTCATCTGCCTGCCCTGCTTTCTTTTCTAGTGAAATTATTAATGCTGTTAGTTCATTTACTATTTCTGTTGTAACTAAAATTATTTCATCCAATATATTTTTATCAGGTATAAAACCCAGCTTAAAGGAAGCAAAGGACTGACTCATCAATTCATATCCACTTCCACGTGATATTTTATAAAATCTTGTCTTATCCCTGGGCTCATATCTTCCGAATCCCTCGGCAAAATTATGAGAGATTGAATTCACTGCCCGTCTCATATCACTTATCAATCCAAATCTTTCATCCGATGGAAAGTTCTTAGTTATCTCGTAAATTTTTAAAAGTAGTTCAATTGACTTTTTCCAAACTGACATATTCATAAAATCAGGGTATTCCATATTAAAGCCTTCGCCTTAGCCTCTGCCTTACTTAAAACTCAATTAAATTTTTAATACCATTAAATATTTTTTGTCTCGATGGCAGCACTTCACTTTCGAGAATCGGTGCATATGGAACGTGTGCATCTAAAGCTGCGATTCTTTTAACAGGTCCATCAAGATATTGGAAACAGTTATCAGCAATTCTTGCTGAAATTTCTGCTCCAAATCCACCAGTCAATGTATCTTCGTGAATTAAAATCACTTTATTTGTTTTCTTTACTGATCTGAAAATTGTTTCTTCATCAAGTGGAATAATAGTTCTTATATCGATTACTTCAACTGAATAACCAAATTCTTCTTCCAATTTCTTTGCAGCAAAAACTGAATCCCACATTGCAACTCCATACGAAACAACAGTAACATCTTTTCCTTCCTTAACAATTTTAGCTTTTCCGAACGGAAGAAGATAATCATCATCAGGTTCAGGAGTGATGGCAAAACTTTGTCGATAAAGACCTTTATGCTCGCAGAATAGAACAGGATCATTTATGCGGCATGCCGTTTTCAGTAAACCTTTTGCATCAGCTGCATTACTTGGATAAGCGATGAAAATTCCAGGTACGTGTGCATAAATTGATTCAATATTTTGACTATGACAGAGACCGCCA
>JALONF010000196.1 GCA_025455085.1 Ignavibacteriaceae bacterium | reverse complement strand
GACAATTTTTGTTTTATGGCTGAGCATTAATCCGTTTTTCTCAACTGAAACTTTTATCAAAGCCATATCCGGGAAATCACGCTGAGTAAAAAATGTATTTGATTCATCAACCAGAACCCATCGTCGATCGTATTTTAATCCACGTTCTTCAACTTCTGAAGATTGAAGGCTGATCCCACCAAGAGATTTAATTGGATAAATATTTATTTCTGAAAGTGTAAGCATACAACCAGATTTATTTGCTAACTAAATTAATCAAAGTTATTTCCGGAGTGGAATTATATCTGAGAGGAGCCAGTGACATTCCAAGTCCTCTGTTAATAATCATCAACATACTGCCAAACCAGAAATCTCCACGAATGTAATTAGTCTCGATCATAGTCGGAGTAAGCTGGATGAATGGGAACACAAGCGTAATTTGCCCGCCGTGCGTATGACCGGCAAGAAACAAATTAAAAGCGTAATTTGCCCGCCGTGCGTATGACCGGCAAGAAACAAATTAAAATTATTTTTCCTGGCAGTCTCAATAATCTCTGGTTGTGGCTGATGCGTTAAGAGGATCTTGAAGTCGCCATTATTATTTGTTGAAAGGCTATCAAGAACTACTTTTGGTACATCCTCAACATAAGTTGCAGTAATAAACGTAATAGCAATCTCAGCACTGTCGACATTAATAACTTTACTGTTGTTATCGATCATTTCAACACCATTGTAATTTAAAGCCGATTTTACTTCCTGCAGACTTTTTTCATAATCATTTCTGTATGCCCAATTATCATGATCACCAATGCATGAGTAAATACCATACTTTGCTTTTAGCTTACCAACTTCACGTGCGCTTAATTGAATATAATCGGGTCCGGTTGTAATCAAATCACCAGCGATCAATATTAAATCGGGATTTAATGAATTAACTTTATTTATATAATTACTTAATCTTCCTTCATCAGTGTAATGATCTGCCTGGATGTCTGAAATAAATACCAGCTTAAAGTTCTCAAGTGCCGGAGCGAGATTTTCTTTTTTGTATTCAACTTTTCTAACAGAGACAGAGTTATAGTCGTAAATAATTCTTATCGGCACATAGAATACAAAAAATCCGATTATAAGAAATAAAATTGCCGAATGAATTCTCTCTATGCCAAGTTTATTTTTCTTTAAGAATAGAAGTGAAACAAGTTTAATAATATCAAGCGGAATCAGGAAAACCACACATTGAATCATTAAAAGGAAGTTAATCCAGAATGGATAAATCAGGAAGTAGTCAATTATTTTATTTTCAGGTGAGCTTAGATAAGAACCCGTGATGGCAAAGTATGTAAAAATAAAAATCAAAGCCAATGGATAAAGATTAACCCAAACCAGGTATACTCTCTTTACCAGTCGATAATTATTCTCATAAAATTTCGGGAAGAAATGTTTAACGGCAAGGTTTAATCTTTTAACGAAGTAGAACTCCACAAGTAAAAGTATTACTATGCCAATAAGGAGACGGATAATAATCCACATAAAACTAATCTTGAATAAATTTTGAAAAATATATCAGTAAAGATAAGTCAATTATGATTCAATGGTGTTTATAGATTGAACAAAAGCTAGCATACGCCTGTAGTGTGTTCCCTTCCAATAAATCTTTTTACAGGATGGGCAAAAGCGAAACTCTTCCTTAGTTTGCTTTACTTTTGGCGGAAGTTGATTTATTATTTCTTCTTTCTTAATCGGTTCCAATAAATCATTGCATTCAATACATCGCGAAAATTCTTTTATTTCTTTTTGAAGATTGAATCTCTCCAAAACTTCCTTTGCTTGTGCCTCAGCCTTTGTGGTGCGAATCCAGTAACCGTGCGTAACCTCATTTCTTTTTAATATTCCTCTGTCTTTGGTAAGAATTGCTCTTTTCTCTTTTAGTGAAATGCTAACAATCTCATCATCCTCAAAATTATTTTTATACAAGACGTCAAGTCCTATCATCCTTAAATATTTTGTAAGTTTTCCAAGATGAACGTCAGCAACAAATTTCGGATTGCGAAGTGGTTTCGGTCTTAACTGTTGAACTTCGGTTATATCAAATGATTCAAACATTGGATAGACGGAAATATTATCGCCATCATTAATTAAATATTTGAAGTTTACCGATTTTCCGTTAACAAGAATTAAATCTATTTCTGTATGTGGAACGCCAAGTGATTCAATTAAATCTTTAACAGATGTCCGATCAATAAATTGGTGTGCAAATCGTTTCTTCTTTTTTTCCTCTGGAAGGAAATCGTTCAGCTCTTCATAAAACCGTAAATAAACTTTATGCATAGTTTAACTTTATCTTTTAAGCAAACCTCTATTGATAAATCAATTTATTCTGAGGAGAGAGATGACATCTTTTTAAAAGATGTCATCTCTGTGCAACTTAATTTTTATTTAATTTGATGTAATAAGATAAACATTTTGCATTTTTGAAATATGAATTCTGGATTAGTTAAGCAAACACTGAGAGCATTACGACATAAAAACTACAGGTTATTTTTTACAGGACAAAGCATTTCACTGATTGGGACATGGATGCAGTCGGTTGCACTTGGATGGCTTGTTTATAGGTTAACCGACTCAGCATTTCTTCTTGGTCTTGTCGGTTTCTCATCACAAATTCCAACTTTTATTCTAGCCTCATTTGCTGGCGTACTGGCTGACCGATACAGCAAACACAGGATAATTATTATTACACAAATTCTTGCAATGATTCAGGCGTTTATACTTGCGTTTTTAACATTATCTGAAACAATTCAAATCTGGCACATACTATTGCTTAGTTTTTTTTCTGGATTAATAAATGCATTTGACATGCCGACACGACAGAGTTTTGTGATTGATATGGTTGATGACAGAAATGATCTGCCGAACGCTATTGCTCTTAACTCTTCAGTTTTTAATGCAGCAAGGCTAATAGGACCAACGTTAGCCGGTTTACTGATTACTGCTGTCGGTGAAGGAATTTGTTTTTTAGTAAATGCAATCAGTTACGTTACAGTTATAGTATCCTTATTGCTGATGAACATTCAACCACAAATAAATAATCAGCAGAATGGGAAGGTTCTCGAAGGATTGAAAGAAGGAATCAAGTACGCTTACAACTTCAAACCGATCCGTGCATTGTTGTTATTGATCGGGTTGGTTAGTCTTACAGGAATGCCATACACAGTTCTGATGCCTGTTTTTGCGCGTGATATTTTACACGGAGATGCTCACACACTTGGTTTCCTTTTTGGTACGGTTGGCTTTGGAGCTTTTACCGGGGCGATTTATTTAGCTTCGAGGAAAACAGTATTGGGATTGGCTAGATGGATTGCAGCCGCAGTAAGTATTTTTTCTCTCGGGCTTCTATTATTCTCCTTCTCCAGAAATATTTATTTGTCAATTGGACTTATGTATTTTACCGGTTTTGGAATGATGATGCAAATGGCATCTACTAATACTTTGCTGCAAACTCTGGTTGATGATGATAAACGAGGAAGAGTAATGAGTCTTTATGTGATGGCGTTTATGGGGACAGCACCATTTGGAAGTTTTATGGCTGGAACACTGGCAAGTACAATAGGGGCACCTTATACTGTTTTGTCGAGTGGAGTAATTTGTCTGATTGGCGCAATCATTTTTTACAAGAATCTGCCAGAACTTAGAAGATACATAAGACCAATTTATATTCAGAAGGGAATTATTCCCGAAGTATCAACAGGATTGCAGTCCTCAACTCACTTGAAGATGCCGCCGAATTGATTTTTTTGATTTTCTATTCAGAAAAAACTTTTCTAACGAGCTCAAACTCATCATCGGTCAATGGTTTGTCCATTGCAGACAAATTTAACTGAACCTGTCTCAGATTTCTGAAACCCGGAATTACAGCACCGACAAATTTGTAATGAAGCAAATATTGCTGGGCAACTCTCGCAAGATCTTCAGTAGATGATCCAAACTTTTCTTTTATTTTGCTTAGTTGAACTTCAAGCTTGGCAAGACTCTCATAAGAGAATCTTGAAAGTCCTTTTCTGTGATCGCCATTTTCAAATTGAGGTGGATTTTCTTTTTTGTATTTGTCGAGAAGCAATCCTTCATATAAAGGTCTGAATGCTATGAAGGAAATCTGGTTTTCTTCCATCAACTTTCTTGTTGGATTTCCATCATCGATGAAATCTCTTTCAATAGGATTGGCAAAGCTTTGCAGCACGTCAGGTTTCACTTTTGGTATGAGTTTTACAAAGTCTTTATGTGAATAAGCTGATTGACCAATTAATCTGATCTTTCCTTCTTCTTTGAGTTTGTACATTACTTCAACAGCATCATCAAGATACTCACCTTTGTCACCAAACCATCCATGATGAAAATAGTAAAGATCAATATAATCTCTTTTGAGATTGATGAGCGATTGTTCACATTGATGGCGAATGTGAGCTGGTTCATATGCATTAGCAGCGGTACCGGGAAACCAACCAATCTTTGTCGCGATAATAAAATTATTTGTTCTGTTTCCAAGAATTCTTGCAAGCATTCTTTCCGCTCGTCCGTTGCCATAGACATCAGCGTTGTCAAAGTGATTTACACCATGATCAATGGCATAGTTTATTGCTTCGGCAATTTCTTTTTCGTCAACATTTGCCCAGCCGTTTGGATCGCCATTTACCCAGTTGAGTCCACCCATCGTCCAGCAGCCAAGACTTATTTCTGAAACCTCAATATTCGATTTTCCGAGTTTGCGGTATTTCATATTTCTTATTCTATTTGATGATTAATAAAAGTCAATAGAACGCTGATGACGCAGATTTGACTGATCAGCGCAGATCAGCTTCATCTGTGTGCCATTCATTTTTTTATTTGCGGGCTCTGTCCATCCACTTAGCAACGTCTTTTGCAAAATAAGTTAAGATCATATCGGCACCTGCGCGTTTAATTGCAGTTAAAGATTCAATCATAACTCTTTCTTCATCAATCCAGCCGTTCTGACCTGCAGCTTTTATCATCGAAAATTCTCCGCTGACCTGGTAAGCTGCAGTCGGCATTCCGAATTTCTCTTTAACTTTTCTAATTACATCAAGATATGGTCCTGCCGGTTTAACCATAACTATATCTGCACCTTCTTCAATGTCTTCTTCAACTTCACGTAAAGCTTCGTTAATATTACCAATATCCATCTGGTGGGATCTTCTATCTCCAAATGCAGGAGTTGATTCAGCCGCATCCCTGAAAGGTCCGTAATATCCCGAAGCGTACTT
This sequence comes from Ignavibacteriaceae bacterium, assembly GCA_025455085.1. Lineage (GTDB taxonomy): Bacteria > Bacteroidota > Ignavibacteria > Ignavibacteriales > Ignavibacteriaceae > IGN2. The sequence continues at coordinate 63 of JALONF010000196.1, read as the reverse complement.
TGCAGCGTAACTCATAATGGGAATTTTTTCATATCCTTTGTAATCAAGCGCTTTGCGGATTGC
>JALONF010000013.1 GCA_025455085.1 Ignavibacteriaceae bacterium | reverse complement strand
AATCCTGCATTGCTATCCGCATTTAGCGAGAACGCTAAAAGAATAACAAAGACGAATTATAACTTTAATGACGGTATAAAAGATTATCAGGATTTTTACAACTCTCAATGCTTACGAACGGTATAAAAAGAATATTTGATAAAATTACGTTCCTCGTATAATCCAGAACCTGCCCTCTATTATAATTCTTCATTTATGATCTCTTGTTACAATATTCTTCAATTAATGGAATCACGGTGTTGTAGACTTCATCAACAGTCAATAAATTCATACACTGAATCCCTGGGCAATCATACTTCCCTACACCGATTTTGCAGTACTTTTCATTTAGTTTAGCTGAACAGTTAATTTTTTTTTGAATATATCTCTGATGATCTTCTTCAGACGCAGTATAATCGGGATTAGTCGCACCATAAATTGAAAATGTAGGCTTTCCAAGAAAATTGGCAATGTTAACCGGTCCCGAGTCATTACCAATAAATAAGGAACATTCCATAATACTCTTTATTAATTCTTCAACAGAATTAGTTTGGATTAAATCAATATTTAGATGATCAAGCTCATCGATAACATCAGAACTCAGCTGATTATTTTGAATTAATAAACTAACCCGGTAGTTCTTATTAAGTCCGATTGCAAGAGAAATAATACTTTTTAAGCTCCATTCCTTTTCTTTCCATCCTGCAAAAGGGTGAATCAGTATTCTACCAAATGGAAATGGACTGAATTGCTTTTTCTGCTCACTGAAGTCAGCACGATTGGGTAGTTCAATTAATGGAGAAGCACCATCCAGATACATATCAACAAGTTTTGGTTCTTCCCTATGTGCAATATAATTGTCGTAAATTGAACTGAACTGCTCTCTGTTAATCCCAATGATTTGTTTCGCTTTTATATTGTAAATCAGTGATGCGGAAATCATTGAACCGGTTAGATCTAAAATGATTTCGGGTTTCAAATTTCTTAATTTTGATTTTGCTGAATGTCTGGCTAATCTTTGTCCAAACAGAAATTCGTCTTGTCTCAACAGGCAGTATTGAATATCATCAAACTCAATACTGTAAATAGGAAACGATTCTGGGAAACAAAGGATAATAATTTTCTTACCATAGCGCTTGTAAATTTGTCTTATCGCAGGTATGGTGAAAATTGTATCACCCAGTCTGTGCAGTGCTATTATTACTAATGGGCCATCCTTATTTTTAATAAGCTTTTTGAAAAATCGTACAATTAAAAAAAATAAGTTAAGTATACCATAAGTTGTAGAAGAGATAAATTTATTACGATTAATTAAATCAGTGAAAGGAAGTTTTGCTTTTTTGTACTTCATAGACCTAATGAACCGCAGATTTAAAATGGTCTTGCAGAACTTCCTTAGAGGGCACAGGCAAGTTATAGAAATAAATTAAGCTCCCAAATATTAACCAGAATGGCAGGTCGGTATGAATTCCACCGACATATAAGAGACCTATACTATTGAAAATATTTCGAAAAATAATGCTGCAACCCGCAGCGAAAAGCGCAATAATTAGATAATAATTACCTGGAGTTTCATTTTTGTATTTTTTTATCGTTCTAATTCCAATTCGGAAATAAATCACAGGTAAAGCAATAGCTGTTGTAATTCCTAAAATACCCATATCTGTAAAGAAAGTTAAAAAAACGTTGTGGGATAAATTTGCTCCACCGGTTACTTCGTTGTAATAGATGAATAACTTTCCCCACCAATCATCCAGCATATACGGAAAATAATTAATCATTTCATATTGGTATGCACCTGGTCCAATACCAAAGACAGTATGATCCTTAATCATATCCATTGACATCTTCCAAACATAATCCCTGGCACTCATACCTGATTCAATTCTCAAAAACGTGGTCAAAAATTCATTGAGGGGTGGGTAAAATAAAAATATTAGAACAATAAAAGTTATAGTAAATAGTAACTGATAAAATTTTTTTCTTCTCAACAAATAAAATATAATTGCCGTACTAACTATTATACCTATTATGGCTGAACGGGACATTGCAAGAATTAATCCCAGAACGAAGTAATATAAAAGAAACCAATTAATTATATTGTTGTGCTTATCTTTTTTTAGCAGCACAAAACTGATGACTATCGGAATGGATACTACGTAAAAATTCGTGGCTGCTTCTATATTCTCAATGATAGCTGCTACTCTGGGTCTGTTTGGAGATAGTACATCTAATAAACTAACGCCACCTTGAAAAAACGCTAGCAAGGAAAATGTAACTAATATACAAGCCACAATAAAAATGGAAGTGAAGTAAAGTTTTATGTCCCTCACACTATCTATAAGAGAATAAAAAACGTATGCTATAATAAAAAAAACAATTTGTCGGGCTATTAATCCAATTCCTGCAAAGGGGTATTTCGACATTACTGCAGAAATAATCATTGCTGAAAAATAAAGGATTAAAAAATAGACTACGGATTTGGGGATTTGAGGATAGGAGTAAAAATTCAGTGAAAATCGCTTTAAAAATAAAACACTCAGCATCGTAAAATCAACAAGCTGGACAACAGATCTTAACGGTCTGCTTAAATCCCCGACAAGAGTAAATAAGGAAATAATAACAAACGCAAATATAAATCTTTCTCCAAAAATGAAGCTTAGCATTACTATGATTACAACTGGCAGGGCTAATAATATATTTTCACCAAGTAAAATAGCTGGAATACTTAAACCGATTGATAAAACCAGCAGCGATAGGTTTTCTTTTGCACTAATTTCTTTAATATTTAATGACTTCATCATTTCTAAAATAGAGCCCAATGCTTATAAAATTTCTGCATTAATTAAATTTAAAGACTATCCAGCACTAAATAACTTGTTTAAGTTTAAACGCTTAAATATCCTGTTCGAAATGACTAATGCGTTATGTTTAATTAGAATTAAGTTGAATAAGTATATAAGCATGAAAAATGCTATCACTAAAACTTCTTCAAAAATATTACTGACCTCATTAATATCCGAAATAATTTTTATTGAAATCAAACAGATGGTACAATTGGTTAAATGAAAAATAAAATCCTTAATAAAGAGAGATCTGTCTTTAATTTTTAACTTAGTATTTAGTACTATATAGCTTGCCAAAAAGAAAAAGATAAAACTAATGCATGTGCTTAATGCTAATCCTTCCTGTTGTAAATCAACTAACACAAAATTTAAGAACAATTTCAGCAGAAGTCCGGTAATCGTTATCACTAGAAGTAATTTGGCTTTGCCTATGCTGTAAAATATCTTATTAAAAACAGCATATACCGAATAAAAAGCCAAGCTTAAAGCATAAAATCTAAGAACACCAAAAGTTATAGCCGTACTTTCCTCACTAAATTTTCCTCTTTCAAAAAATATTCTAATTAAAGTATCACCGTAAAAGAACATTATAAAAGTCAAAGGTATAAAAATGAAAGTATTCATTGAGATACTTTCATTATAAATTTTTTCTATTTCATCAAACGAGGATTCAATTATAGCCTTGGTAATTGTGGGAAAAACTACCGTTGCAAGTGAAATGGAAAAAATTGAAACAGGAAGGAACCATATTATCATAGCATAATTTAGAGAAGCAATACCCCCTGAAGATATTTCTCCATAAAAGAACCTGTCAAAAATTGAATAAAGCTGACTAATAGATTCTATCATGATTATAATGACAATAGAAGAACTTAGAATTGATTTTGAGAGAGAGAATCCTTCAGTTCCAGTTAACAAATTAAGTTTCACAAACTTTTTGGATTTAAAAAGCAAATAGCCAAATTGAAGTAAGGAGCCTAAAGTGTATCCGGCTGGTATAATATATACTCCAAATCTATCTGAAAAAAACAAAAGCAATACTATTATGGATATATTAAGAAATAAGAGAGACACTGCAGGATATTTAAATTCATAAACTGTTTGCAACAATGCTGATAAAATTGCAACGCCAGCAGAGAATGGAATTGTCAGTAGGAAGATATTAAATACCTTAGTTGCTATTTCCCTGCTTGCTTGAGAAGCCGATTGCATATAAATATTTATTATTAAATCTCCGGTAAAAAAGAGTAATAACGAGATTAAAGCTCCGGCTGCAACAAATGTGATAAATGACTGCTTAAAGTATTTTTGAGCCGCTTCAGCATCCGATGAGTTTATTTTTTGAAATTCGGGAATAAAAAAATTCTGTCCAATATATAGCAGGACAGTATTAATAGTTATAGGTAAGACAGCACCAACGAGATATAAATCAAACTCCGTTTCTAATCCGAAATTATTCGCAAAAATCATTTCACGGATGAAACCCAAACCGCGGCTAAGCAACCCAACTATTGAAATGAAAATGGATGCGCCTGCAATTGTCGATGTAAACTTCTGGCTCATTTTAGAATTAAGGACTCGACATTAATCTTTGTTTCATACGGAATAAGGAGGAGGAAATTAGAGTAGTTCTCTAAAGTACTGGATTGTTTTCTTCAATCCCTCTCGCCGGTTAACTTTTGGTTCCCAGCCAAGTTTTTCTTTGGCTTTCCTAATATCAGGCTGTCTAACTTTAGGATCGTTAACAGGAAGCTCTTCAAAAACTATTTTACTTTTACTATTGGTAAGCTCAATTATTTCTTTGGCGATTTCAAGGAGCGGGATCTCTTCAGGATTTCCAATATTTACCGGTTCATCCTCATTGGACATAAGTAATTTAAATAAACCATCAACTTCATCTGTTATAAAACAGAAACTCCTAGTTTGAGAACCATCGCCATAAACAGTAATAGGCTGCTCTGTTAATGCCTGCATTATAAAATTGGGTATAGCTCGACCATCTTTAGCTCTCATTCTGGGTCCAAAAGTATTAAATATCCTTGCTATCCGTGTTTCAACATTATGGTATCTGTGATAAGCCATTGTTAGTGCTTCAGCAAATCTTTTGGCTTCATCATACACGCCACGGGGACCAATTGGATTTACATTCCCCCAGTATTCTTCAGGTTGAGGATGAATTTCAGGATCTCCGTAGACTTCTGAAGTAGATGCAAGTAAAAATCGCGCTTTCTTTTCTTTGGCCAATCCTAATGCTTTATGTGTACCGAGTGAACCAACCTTCAGAGTTTGAATTGGTAGCTGTAAGTAATCAACCGGACTGGCTGGTGATGCAAAATGTAGTATGTAGTCAACCTTGCCAGGAATAAAGATATAGTTTGTTATGTCGTGTTTAATGAAAGAGAAATTTTCATTGCCCGCGAGATGAGAAATATTGTCGACATTACCTGTAATGAGATTATCAATACAAATAACCTTCAATCCTTCGTTGAGTAGTTTATCACAAAGATGAGAGCCTAAAAATCCAGAACCACCGGTAACAACTGCCGTTTTCATATTGACAAACTTCTCGCTTTATTGAAAATTGATAATTTCTTTTCTTTAATAACAAAGAACAGTGAGACGATTAATAGCACAAAAACAGATCCTACTGCGGTATTATATCCGAGACGCGGAGATACTTGTTTTTTTGGTGGAATAGCCTCATCAAGAATATCGATTGTAGGTACATCTCTGTTTTCCTGAATCCTCTCTTTGTAATATTGCTGTTGAAGAAGAACATAAACTTCATTTTTAACTTTTACATTGCGAATTAGTTTTGAAAGTTTCATCCCAAGTTCAGGCACATTACTAAATGCTAATAAGTAATCATCCGAATCAATGTCGAACTTTTCATACTCGTTTTGTAACTGGTTTAATCTTTTTCTTAATGCGAGAAGATTTTTATTATCAGGTCTGGAATTTGGTTCAAGTAATGCAATTTCAATTTCTGTATTAACTATTTCTGCTTTTAGTTTTGCTGCACTTTCGATAACGGAAGTTAGCTGCTCGGGAAGTGAAATGGTTTTATTTTCCTTTTGAAATTCCATCAGCTTCATTTCAGCAGTGTCGAGTTCAGTTTTTGTTTGATTTAATTGCCCTTCAATGTATTCCCTTGCACGTTTAGCCCGGTAGGATACTTTCTCACGATTAATTTTATCCAACGCTTCAACGAAGGAATTTGAAATACGTGCCGACAGATTTTTTATTGAATCAGTATCCGAAAATATTTTAGGGATAAAGCCTGTAGAAACATTTACTGACAGTGTAATTACTCCTTCTTTGGACAAGTCCATACTTAAATCATTTTGAAGTTGTCTTATGGCTTCGTATTCAGATTCCACATCGTAAAATCCTATGAGATTATTTTTTCTAACTACATACTCAGCAGCAGTACGACTCTTAAGGATTTGGATAAACAACTGGGAATTACCCGGTGCAAATTTACCGGTTAAAAAATCCCCTACTCCACTGCCAGAAAGTATTGAACCTAATCCGGAAATTTGATCGCCTTCTGGTGGGGGAAGTACAGTAACTGGAGCATTATAAGTAACCGGCGAGAGTGACCACAAATAGAAAAAAATTACTATTGCTGCAAGAATAGTTATCTTTAAAATTCTTTTCCAATTAATAAGCAATATGTGAATAATATCGTGTAAAGTCATATCAATCACCTCGTCGCCACAATTACAGCAGCAGAAGCAGCTACAATCGCCGCTAACTGAGCTACAACAGTAAGTGCATCCATAAATACGTCCCAGAATTTTGGACCCGGGGGATCTTCAGGAACCCAAATTGTATCTCCGGGTTTAAGCAGAACGTCCTCATCTGCGTCCACCCATTCTCCGGTTTTTGCTCTTATAATTCTTACATCACCTTCCAGGGCACGCCAGCCAAAACCACCAGCAAGCTTGATGTAGTCATTGATCGTCAATAATGAATCATAAATTATTTTACCAGGGTTTACAAATTGTCCGAGCATAATGATATAATCCTTTTTCTCAGGAACGTTAATAATATCGTTCTTCCGCAAAATAATATCTTCACCAAGATCGCCTTGTTGAAATAACTTCACAAAATCCACAACGACTGTCCCGGAAAACTGTCGGGATTTTGCTTTGTAGTAATCATACTCGTCTTCCGTCATTTTATCAGTAGGGATAAGCTTAAGTCTTTCAAACTCAGGATCAGTTTCTTCCACATCCATTTTTCTTGACAATGATGCTTCAGTCATCGATGCTTCCTCCAGAAATCCACCAGCCTCCTTAATTAAATTCTTAAGAGTAGTACTATTCTTGTTTATTTTATACCAGCCAGGATAACGAACATATCCATTAACAACAACATAATGATCAATTAAATATTCTGGAATCTGCCTGACAACAACGTGATCTTTGTTCTGCAGATAAATATTATTCTGTTCAATTTCATCATAAGAGTAATATTTACTCAGCTGAGTTTTATCATCTTCCAGAAATCGAATCAGTTCAATTGTATCCTTCCTTGCATCGAAAGTAAAACCGCCCGCCAATTTGATAAGATCATTAATCGTTTCATCAGGACGGAATTCGTATAGTGCAGGATATTGAACTTGACCACTGATACGAATCACCTGATCAACCTTTTGAACCATCACAACATCCCCTTCAACCAAAAATGGATTGCTTGCAAAATCACCAAATCTAAGGAAGGTAAGCAAATCATAATTTTTCGTCTCCCCTTCTTTTGAAATGACTTTAATATTTCTCATATCAGAATTTTCAGTCAACTGCTTAGAGCCGGTAATTAAATCCATCAATCTGGAATTAGCAGATAAAACAAAGACAGAAGGTTTGGCTACACTACCTAAAAGTGAAATTTTAATCATTCTAAAGTCAACAAGTGAAATAAAGATATCTACATCTTTAAAGTAACGAAGAATCGCATCCGAAATTTTTTCTTTGGCATCCTTTAATGATGTCTTCCTCAAATTGATTCCACCAATTCTTGGAATATAAAGCCAGCCTTCCTGATCTATAACAAATGTATTCGAAATTTCCGTAACACCGCTGATTGATATAAAAATTTTATCGCCAGGTCCCACACGATATTCTACCGGATTTACTATTCCTTCTGTAGCCAGTCTGGATGGTGATACAGGAGTAATTTGGCTCAATGTATCCTGGGAGAATCTTTCAGCATAGTCCGGTATTTGCTGTGTCAAACCTTTGTCGGATATCAGGATTGTCAAAAAGAGGATTATGAATAATTTTAATTTCATTTAATTATTTGAAGATGAGTGATGAAAAAACAGATATTAAAAACAATCATTATATGACAATAGTTAAATTATAAAATAAATATGCGTCATCAAATTTTTAATGATACTTTCCTGAGCGTAAAAACTGAAACGATGAACACCAGAACTGGTCCTGTTAAGAAAATAATTAGTTTGTATTCCAACATAAACTGCGAGAACATTATACCTATAGCTTCAACAATCAGCAACTGCTTTTTAATGAAAAGAAATACCAGATAAGATAAAATTCCTGAGAACAAACTTGCAATTAGTCCGTTAAGTATCACAGGAATTCTGATCGTTGAAAGTTTTGCACCAACCAGTTTCATTGTTTCAAAGTCAATCATTCGTGAATTAATGATCAACCTGATAGTTGCATAAACAAGATATATTGCAATCAATGAAACCAGTAGAGTTATCAAAAATATATAAACCTTTATTGTGTCGATATAGTTTAACAATTTATATATGAAACCTTCTTTGAAAACAACTTCGTCAACTAATTCGATGCTGGAAAGATCTTTGATTATATTATTTAATGAATCACTATTTGCGAATGATTCAGATATCTGTACAACAAATGATGCAGGCAACGGATTATAGTCGAGAATTTTTCTGAAATCTTCACCTGTCTCCTTTACAAACTGCTCTGCTGCTTTATCCTTGCTAATGTACTCAACGCTCTGTGAGTATATTTTCGCTTGCAACTCACTCAACATTTTTTCCTGATCATTTTCAGTAAAAAACTCCTGAAGAAAAACATTAATTCTGATGTTTGATTTCAAACTTGATGAATAATAATCGGATAGCTGAAAAGTAATAAAACTAAAAAGAATTAGCAGGACACTAATTGTTAAGCTGACTGTTGTCAGGATAAAGGAAGACTTCGCAGATTTTATTGAACGCCAGGCTTCGGTTAAATAAAAAAATAACATTTATAAGTTCAATCAGTCTTTTTAATGATTCTTAAAAATTAGATTCATCAATCCAGCGGATTATCCGCCACTTTTTTGTTATTGCGTCAAGTTTTAATGATACATTAACCCGTCCGTCAATTCTTATAACGTCAGTAGGATTAAATGTAATATTCAAATTAAAGCTCCTGACGATGTTAGCATCGAGCGAATCAATTGTGCTAAGGATGATATTGTTCCAAATGAGATCTAGTCGTTGTGAATTTTGAAACAGACCATTTGTTGTCCGCATTTCCTCATCACGTCCCCATGTTACATCAAAACCATTTTCGTAATCTCTATAAGTAAAAGTAAAATCAGAAGTAATCAGGTTGCCATATATAAGAGTATCTTTAAAAGTATAAGCATATTGAAAATTCTGAAATACTCCTTCTATAGTAGTTTGATCAGAAATAGGTGGACCACCACTATCAAAATCTGCATCGAATTTTGGAGCGAACGGATTCGTGCAGGCATAAATCATCAGCACGATAAAAAAAATACCGGTGACAATATTAACCTTATAAATAGAACTCAAGCTTACATTCACTCCAGCTTTTTGAACTTGGATTAGCTATATCTTCCCAGAAATAAATTATCCACGCAGCGTTAATATCCGTAACCATCGTAAACTTTAAACTACCTTCAAAAACTTTTGGCTCTGAATTGAGGACAGGAACACTTAAAAAATAATTTGCAGAATAAATTGCGCTGTCCGCTCTAATATCATACACTTCATCAGTAAAAGATAACGTAATTGGGATATCCTGTGGCGATCTGGTAATTAGGTTATTTAGATATTGAAATTCTTCATCAACATACCAGTCTGTCGGAAAACTTGTGAGAACATTTGCTGAAGGTACAAAGAAAAAATCACGATTGACTAACGGGAGTCCTGTTGAGAAATTCTTCTTATAATCGTTTGGATTTTTATCCTTGAATGAATTAATCAAATTCTGAATAACATCTTTTGGCTCAACGGGTACTCTATAGCTGGATTTCGTTTTACTCGGGTCTTCGGGCTCTCTCACCTGAAACAAATCACAAGCGGTTAAGGTTACAATAAATGATATAATTGATATTTTATAAAAAGTTTTCATTTCATAGCAAAGATAATCAATCTTGGAGAGGATTCACTTTCATAATTATTACCAAAATAATCTCCGTATTGTTTTACAATCGTAAATCCTGCTTTTTTAATATAATTAATTATCTCTTCAAAGCTGTATAGACGAACTGACTCGTAAAACTCTTCACTGGAACCATTATTAGCAATAATAATTTTTTTGACTATTCGTGTGCCGTCAATTGATCTGTTCTGGATTATTTTTTGTCCATTCTCTGAAAAAACTGTCATCGGAATCATGTTTTTCAGTAAAAATTCTTTATTAAAGTAATCTATTACAAAATGGCCGCCAGATTTAAGCAGGTCATATGCTTTTTTTATGACAGCATAATTTTCTTCATCGTTATCAAAATAACCAATGCTTGTAAAAAGATTGACAGTCAGATCAAACTTTTTATTGGTTTCGAACTCTAAAATATCAGAAAGAACAAAATCTAATTCTACACCTCCCTGTTCAGCATTTTTTTTCGCCTCCGAAATAAGCAGATTACTTAAATCAACAGCAGTAACCTTATATCCCATTTTTGCAAATGTAATGGCATGTCTGCCGGCGCCGCAAGCCATATCAAGCACTGAAGAGTTGGCTGGAAGATTCAAAATCTTTGCAATCAAATCAACTAATCTCTCAGCTTCTTCTTGATTACGATGACTGTAAACTCTCAGATAATTTTCCGAATTAAACCAGTCTTTATACCAGGTCATAACGAACTTCGGTTTAAAATTGCACGACCGATAGTTGCATCATCAGCAAATTCAAGATCGCCGCCAATTGGTAGACCTCTTGCGATTCTTGTAACAGTTATTCCAAATGGGTTCATCAATTTTGCCAGATAGAGAGAAGTAGTTTCGCCTTCAGTATCAGGATTTAGAGCAAGTATCACTTCCTTAAAATCTTCAGTTTCAAATCTTTTTAGCAGTTCTTTGATATGAAGCGATTCGGGAGTAACACCGGACAAAGGCGAAAGTACACCACCAAGAACATGATAAAGACCTTTGTACTCATGTGTTTTTTCAATAGCCATTACATCACTTGCTTCTTCAACCACACAGAGCACTGCCTTATCCCGCTTTTCGCTTTGACAAATATTGCAAAGCTCCTCTTCGGAAAGATTGAAACAACGCTCACAAAATCTCAACTTTAATTTTAGATTTTTTATTGCATTTACAAGATTTTCAACCTGAGGATTTTCAGATTTAAGAAGAAAGATAGCGAGACGCTGAGCTGTTTTTTTTCCAATTCCCGGCAGCTTGCTTAATTCTTCAATGGCAATTAGGAGTGGCTCAGCAATTTGCAATTTAAAGTCCTGGAATATTCATACCTGGAGGTATCATGCCTTTAGTAACTTTTGCCATCTCTTCTTCAGCCAATTTTGCAGCGGAAGAGATCGCTTTATTCACAGCAGCAACAACGAGATCCTCTAAAATTTCTTTTTCATCTTTATTAATAACCTGCGAGTCTATCTCTATGGATATTATTTCCTTGTTCCCATTAGCAGTTGCTTTTATCATTCCGCCGCCTGCTTCTTCCGAAACTGTTAAATTACCAAGTTCACCTTGCACTTTCTGCATTTCTTCCTGCATTTTCTGCACCTGCTTAAGCATAGCCTGCATTCCGCCCTTCATCAAAATTCCTCCTGAATTAATCTTTAAAAATTTAATTTTTTGTTAATATTTTCTTCAAATATACGATAATTGATTGACTTTATATACGTAAAATTCATAACTTCAACTCCAAGTTTTATAAAGAGAAAAGTTAATATTTTCAGAATGGAAATGAAGGTAAATATTAAAAATAGTACACCAGAAACCGAAGCAGATCTTAAGCTGGTTGAGTATCAAGATTTTTTCTATACCCCTAAAAATTCCACGGTTACCGCAAAAAACTTTGGGGAAAAATCCGCTTTACTCAACTCATATTTTTTTGAATATCTAAAAGGATATAACATTCCTATTGGTTTTATTAAAAAGGCTCACAAAAATAGTTTGCACTTCTTAAATTTTAGTGAGTTCGCTTTCAGAGTAAAAATTCTCAATCAAGCAGATACAAGAACAGCTAAGATTTTTTCTATTAAGCCCGGTTCACCACTGGAGCTTCCAATTCAGGAATATCATTATGGAGATTCGAAGGAGTCAGTCATAACCGAAAGTCACATCATTTCATTCAATCTTTGTACTTATGATGATTTAAAGATTATAAACCGGCTGTGCTCAAAGGTTAATGCTATTGTCAAATCTTTTTTTGAAAGAAGAAACGTATCACTCCTTGAACTAACCTGCACATTTGGTAAATTTGAAGGTAAAATTTATTTAGTAGGTGATTTTTCTCCACCGAGCATCAGAGTTTCAAACGCAGAAAAGTTAGATCCATTTAAGATTGAAACTTTCGCTCAAATGAAAAAATACGCCGATTACCTTGTTAAATTGACCAACGGAGATTAGATGTTCACAAAATATGGCTACACAACTATCGGAGTTGTTGCTATGATAGCCTTTATACTTATATCGATAAGTTTCATCACACAGAGTAACCCGTTAAAAATAATTTTAATTCTCATTGCAGCTGTTATTTTATTATTAACACTGAACTTTTTCAGAGATCCAGAAAGAAAAGCTCCGTCAAAAGACGGAATAATTGTAACTCCTGCTGATGGAAAAGTAATTGTCATAAAACAAAATATCTCTAACTCATTTGTTGGGGAAAATTGTAACCAGATTTCAATATTTATGTCGCCATTGAATGTTCACGTTAACAGAATTCCAATAAGCGGAAAGGTTAAACACTTAAAGTATTACGAAGGAAAATTTATCGCAGCATTCGAAGATAAAGCATCGGAAAATAATGAGAGAATGGAAACAGGTATCGTAAGTAATGGAGATAAAATTCTTTTCACACAGATTGCGGGTTTTCTTGCCAGGAGAATTGTCAACGATCTTACAATAGGCGAAGATGTTACTATCGGTGAAAGATTTGGAATGATAAAATTTGGCAGCAGGGTTGACATTTTTGTCTCCGGAAAATGGAAACCTGTTGTTCAACTAAACGATGATGTTCATGCTGGCGAAACTATTTTATTCGAACTGAAGGATTGATGAACCGACCACGTCTGACTCCTTCAATTATTCCTAACCTTTTTACCGCAATAAATATGTTTTGCGGATTTCTTTCAATCCTAAGTGCATCCGAAGGAAATTTTAATTATGCAGCATGGTTAATTTTTATAGCAGCTATTTTTGATGCACTCGATGGGATGGTGGCAAGGTTAACTAATTCCTCGAGTGAACTTGGCGTTGAGCTTGATTCATTATCCGACATTGTAAGTTTCGGTGCAGCACCATCATTCCTTCTTTACAAAACTTATTTCTATTCGATAGGTACTTGGGGTATTATCATTAGTGCGCTTCCATTGATTGCTGGTGGTTTTAGACTTGCACGATTCAACATTCAACTTGTTGGATTTTCAAAATCATTTTTTCTGGGACTGCCTATTCCATCTTCTGCACTGACTATTGCTTCCTTTGTTCTGGCTTTCTACAAGGATGAATTTCTAAAACCTATTTCGGATTTTATTACTCCACTAATTTTAGTGCTATCATTTTTAATGGTCAGTAATATACGATATGAAACTCTGCCTAAGATTTCAATAAAAAGTTTAAAAGAAAAACCATATCACTTTATCTTTTTAATCATTGCAGTAATACTCGTTGCGACAATGTACACTAAAGGATTGTTTCTCGCTTTTGTTTTCATGATAGTCATTGGTATTTTTAGGCATCTTTTCAAATTGATTACATCACCATCTGGCAACTAAAAAAGATTAAAAATTATGTTCAAAGCAAAAGTTCTCATCAAAAGAAGAAAAACAATCCTTGATCCTCAAGGAAAGGCAGTTGAAATCGGTGCAAAACATCTCGGACTGCGCAATATTAAAAACACACGAATTGACAAGTATATTGAATTCAATGTTCATACAGATAATAAAAAAGCGGCTGAAGATGAAGTAAACGATTACTGCAAAAAGCTGCTTGCTAATCCGATAATGGAAGATTATGAATTTACGCTGGAAGAAGTGTAATGTTGAGTGAAACGAAATCCCGTTTAAGCGGACGATTACCAAAATTCGGAGTAGTTGTATTTCCCGGATCCAATTGTGACCATGATACTTATTATGTTCTCAAGAAAATTTTCGACTTAGATGTTATATTCCTTTGGCACAAACAGTCAAGTTTAGAAAACTGTGATGTAATAATTCTTCCTGGGGGATTTTCTTACGGCGACTATTTGAGAACAGGCGCTATTGCAAGATTCTCACCAATTATGAATGAGGTAATCAACTTTGCTAACAAAGGGGGATTCGTTTTAGGAATTTGTAATGGTTTCCAAATTTTATTAGAAGCCGGTCTTCTTCCCGGTGTTATGATCAGAAATGAATCGCTCAACTTTGTCTGCAAGGATATTTATCTCAAAACAGAAAATAAGGAAACCGTTTTTACAAAAGAGATAGATGGTCAAAACGTAATAAAGGTTCCAATAGCTCATGGTGAAGGTAATTACTTTGCAGATGATAATACTTTGAAAATCCTTGAGGATAATAATCAGATTGTATTCAGATATTCCAAAAGAGATGGTTCTATTACAAATTCAGCTAATCCCAATGGTTCAGTAAGAAACATTGCAGGGATCATCAACAGAGCAGGAAATGTATTGGGAATGATGCCCCACCCCGAGAGGAGCAGCGATTCAGTCTTGGGAAAAACAGACGGAAGTCTTATTTTCAAATCGTTAGTAAATAATATTTTTAATTGAGAGGTATAATTATGTTTGGCAACTTAGGCGCAGGTGAGATAATTCTCATTGTTTTGGTAGTTTTACTATTATTTGGTGCTAAAAAAATTCCTGAACTTGCACGTGGTATTGGTAAAGGAATGAGTGAATTTAAAAAAGGCCTGAAAGATGTTGAAACTGAAATTAAGTCAACAGATACAGATGTAAAAAAGGTTGACGAGAAAAAATAAACTCA
>JALONF010000012.1 GCA_025455085.1 Ignavibacteriaceae bacterium | reverse complement strand
TTGGTTGAAATAATTACGAGCTCATCATTATCATTCACTTCCATCAATGCTATCATCTTGCCGATCTTGTCACTTGTCTTAACTGTTATCACGCCTTTACCGCCACGATGAGTAATTCTGTAATCATTTACATCCGATCTTTTGCCATATCCTTTTTCCGTAACTACAAGCACACTCATGCCCTGGCGTTTAATGACGAGCAAACCAACTGCTTTGTCGCCTTTACCAAGACGAACCCCTCTTACACCGGTTGCGGTTCTGCCCATGTCGCGTGCGTCTTTTTCGTGGAATCTAACTGCAAATCCGTTTCTTGTTCCAATCATAATATCATTGCTTCCATCTGTCATTTTAACCTCTATTAACCTATCGTTCTTTTTCAGGTTGATAGCATTTATTCCGCCTTTACGAACATTTCCATAAGCAGAGAGAACTGTTTTCTTTACTGTTCCTTGTTCAGTAGCCATAATAAGATATTGATCGTCGCTAAATTCTTTAACAGCAACAAAAGCAGTTATTGATTCTTCTTTTTCTTTCTGAAGAATATTTAAAATTGATCTTCCACGTGCAGCCCTTCCTCCTTCCGGAATCTCATGAACCTTCAGCCAGTAAACCCGTCCCTTATCAGTAAAGAAAAGAATATACTGGTGTGTCGAGGCAATGAACATGTGTTCAATAAAGTCATCTTCCTTGGTGCCAGCACCTGTAACGCCTTTTCCACCACGCCCTTGTTTTCTGTATCCGCTTACCGGGAACCTTTTTATAAATCCGCTATGCGAAATAGTAACAACAACATCTTCCTCTGCAATTATGTCTTCTAAAGAGAAGTCTTCATAATCATATACAATTTCTGTTCTTCTATCATCTGCATATTTTTTCTTCAGCTCAAGTAGTTCTTCGGTTATAATAATGTTCCTGCGTTCTTCGCTTTTCAAAATTCCCTTAAGCTTTTCTATTAGTTTGATGGTCTCTTTATATTCATCCTCTATCTTTTGTCTTTCGAGTCCGGTTAATCGCTGCAGACGCATATCCAGAATTGCTTTTGCCTGAATCTCGCTCAGCTTGAACTTCTTCATCAGGTTTTGCTTTGCGGTCTCAACATCTTTCGATTTTTTTATTGTCTGAATAACCGCATCAATATTATCGAGGGCAATTATATAACCTTCCAGTATGTGGGCGCGTTTTTCTGCTGCATCGAGTTCAAATTTTGTTCTGCGTATCAATACGTCCATTCTATGTTCCAGAAAGTGCTGAAGCATTTCTTTTAGGTTAAGAACTTTTGGAACACCTTTAACCAACGCAAGCATTATCACACCAAAAGTCGTTTGCATTTGGGTGTGAACAAACAACTGGTTAAGAACAATCGGCGGCTGGGCATCTTTCTTTAATTCAATAACAACTCGTAATCCATCTCTATCTGATTCGTCTCTTATGTTACTTATGTCATCAATCTTTCCACCACGCACCAACTCAGCTATCTTTTCAATAAGGTTTGCTTTGTTTACTTGATACGGCAGCTCGGTAATTATTATATGTTCTCTTCCGTTTTTCTGCGTTTCAATGTTTGCTTTTGCACGAACAATAATTCTTCCTCTGCCCGTAAGGAAGGCTTCTTTAACCCCAGCATAACCGTAAATTATTCCCGCGGTTGGAAAATCCGGGGCAATGATATTCTTCATCAGCTTTTCAATTGTAATAGCAGGATTTTTTATGAGGTTTATCAATCCATCTACAACCTCACCAAGATTATGCGGGGGAATGTTTGTTGCCATTCCAACTGCTATGCCGCTCGAGCCATTAATTAATAAATTCGGAAGATATGAGGGCAGGACGGTTGGCTCCTGTAAAGAGTCATCAAAGTTTGGAATAAAATCAACTGTGTTTTTATCAAGATCTCGAAGCATTTCCTCTGAAATTCGTGCAAGGCGTGCTTCTGTGTATCGCATTGCCGCTGGGGAATCTCCATCTACCGAACCAAAGTTTCCTTGCCCATCAACAAGAGGATAACGAAGAGAAAAATCCTGCACCATTCTAACCATAGAATCATAAACTGCTGTATCGCCGTGAGGGTGGTATTTACCAAGCACCTCTCCCACAATTCTCGCTGACTTTTTGTATGGCTTGTTATGCGCCATACCAAGATCGTGCATACCATAAAGAACTCTTCGATGAACTGGTTTCAACCCATCTCTTACATCAGGTAATGCTCTCGCAACGATTACAGACATTGCGTAATCTATGTAAGAGGATTTCATTTCCTCTTCTAATGTTCTGGGTACTATCTTTTCAAAAATTGTTGCCATCTTTTATTTCGCTTTAATAAAATTTAGTTTTTAAATATCGAGATTAGCATACTTGGCATGCTTCTCTATAAATTCTTTTCTTGGTTCAACATCATCGCCCATTAGTGTCTCAAAAATTTTGTCTGCATTTGCCGCGCTCTCCAAAGTTACCTGAAGAATCGTTCTGGTTTCCGGATTCATTGTGGTGGTCCAGAGCTGTTCGGGATTCATTTCTCCCAAGCCCTTGTAGCGTGAAATTACAACCCCTTTAATTTCTTTTTCTTCTGTTGCTTCTCCCTCTGTCGGTTCTTCTTCTTTCTCTTCTATTTTCTTTTTCTCTTTGCCGTCTATTTTTAATCTTTTCAGTATTTGATCTCTTTCCTTTTCGTCGTACGCATAGAATTCTTCTTTTCCTTTTTTAACTTTATAAAGCGGTGGCTGGGCGATGTAAACTTTACCTGAAGTAATTAACTCTTTCATGTGTCGGTATAAAAAAGTAAGCAGTAATGTTCTGATATGGCTTCCGTCAACATCAGCATCGGTCATTAAAATAATTTTACCATATCTTGATTGCGAGTGATCGAACTCTGCACCGAGTCCGGCACCAATCGCAGATATGATGGCTCTAATTTCATTGTTCTCCAGGATTTTATTCATTTTTGCTTTTTCCACATTAAGAATTTTCCCTCTTAGTGGAAGTATCGCCTGGAATTTTCTGTCTCTTCCTTGCTTGGCTGAACCTCCTGCGGAATCTCCCTCAACAATATATATTTCGCAATGTTCCGGATCTGTGATACTGCAGTCGGCCAGTTTTCCCGGAAGGTTCATATTGTCTAGTGCATTTTTTCTTCTTGCAAGATCGCGAGCCTTTCTCGCCGCTTCTCTTGCCTCTGCGGCACGCATACACTTCTCAATAATTTTTCTTCCAACGGGTGGGTTTTCTTCAAGAAACTCCGCTAGCTTTTCGCCAACAAGTGTTTCCACCGCTGACTTTGTTTCGCTGTTTCCAAGTTTCGTTTTTGTCTGTCCCTCGAACTGGGGTTCGGCAACTTTAACAGAAATTACTCCGGTTAGTCCTTCCCGAAAATCGTCACCAGTAAGAGTAATTTTTCCTTCTTTTATAAGATTATTTTTATATGCATAGTTATTAAGTGTCCTGGTAAGGGCTGTCTTGAATCCAACGAGATGTGTTCCTCCTTCATGAGTGTTGATATTGTTCACGTAAGAGAAAATGTTTTCTGAATAGCCGTCGGTATATTGGAAGGCAATCTCAACAGGAGTATTATCTTTTTCACCTTCTATATAAACTGTTTTGTGAAGAGCCTGCCTGGAAGCATCTAGATATTTAACAAACTCAATCAGACCGCCTTTAAAGTGAAACGAAACTTCCTCGCCGCCGTTTCTTTCATCTTTTATATTGATTGTAATGCTTTTATTTAGATATGCAAGCTCCCTCATTCTTTCAGTAAGAATATCAAAACGAAATTCTGTAACTTTAAAGATTTCAGGATCCGGAAAGAAAGTAACCGTTGTTCCGCGTTCGCCTCGTTTTGTTTTTCCAGTTTCCTTTACGGGCTTTACGGGAATGCCTCTTTTGTATTCCTGAAAATATATTTTACCATCACGTTTAACTTCAACCCTAAGCCATTCAGATAAAGCATTAACAACCGAAACACCAACACCATGTAATCCACCAGAAACCTTGTAAGAGCTTTTATCAAATTTGCCGCCTGCATGCAAAACCGTCATTACAACTTCCAACGCAGAACGCTTTTCAACCGGGTGGATATCTACCGGAATTCCTCTTCCATTATCGGATACTGTAACCGATCCGTCTTTATTTATTTGAACATCTATTTTGTCACAGTAGCCAACCATTGCTTCGTCAATGCTGTTATCAACAACCTCATTAACAAGATGGTGCAGTCCGCGGCTGCTTACATCACCAATATACATTGCTGGTCTTTTGCGAACGGCTTCCAGACCTTTTAGAACGTTTATGTTTTTTGCACTATATTCTGATTGCTTGGTTTCTTTTGCCATGTTTTATCCGACAAGCCTTATTTGATTAATTCTTTTTTCATTAAAGTGATTGTTTATTTTTTCTATCATTTCCGATTCCATAAACCTCAGTTCGTTTCTCCAAGAGGGATTCTCTACCTTAAGTTTCAAAACTTTTTTTTCGCAATTCTGTGGTATTGCAACCTTTTCCAGGTTTGGAAATATTTTATAAAAATCTACCACTACGTCTGAAGAGTCAACGATCTCGCGAATACCCGCTAAAGATCTTTCTCTTTTAAAGACCTCTTTCAGACTTTTGAAACCGTTATGCATAAGTAATATTGCTGCCTTCAGATATTTTAATAACCTTATCTCCTACTCCCAATTTTAAAAAGGAGGTATAGCCAAAATCAGTTAATGTAATAAAAGCCTGACCAACGGTAGACAGATAATTACTAATGGCTATTGCTCTGTCCGCATCAAGTTCCCCGAAAACATCATCAAGAAGAAACAGGGGGGCGTTTCCCGCTCTATCTTTTAGATAAAAAAACTCTGCAAATCTTAACACGGTCTGAAAGGTTTTGTGCTGTCCCTGGGAACCATAGCTTTTCAGACTTATACCATTAATATCAAATATAAAATCATCTCTGTGTGGTCCAACAAGGTTGGTTCCTCGTCGTATCTCGTCTTCCTCTCTTTGGGCTAATAGCTCTATAAAACAATTTTCTAAATCCGTCTGACACTTTCCATCCAGAAAATAATATTGAACCCTTGGTTCTTCTTTGTTAGAAAGTATCTTTTTATATGAGTCGTTTATATATTCTTCAAACTCTCCAACAAACTCTATTCGGTGCTTAATTATTTCAACACCCGCACTAACCAGCCTTTCGGTCCAAGCGTTCAACTCATTTATGTTCTTATTGTTGTTTTCTCTTATTCTATTTAATAAGTATGCGCGCTGTTTCAGCGTTCTGTTATATTCTATTATAAGATTTAAATATGTTCTACTTGCCTGTGAAATCACCGAGTCTACAAATCTTCTTCTCTCTGCCGGGTAGCCCTGTGTTATTGAATGATCAGCGGGGGATAGCAATACTACGGGGAATTTTCCAATTATATTTGAAAATCTCGCAACCTGTTTGCTATTCAATAAATAAACCTTCTTATTTTCACTATGTGAATAATTAATTTGAACGTCATCATTCGTCATTCCGGCAAAACAACCTTGAATGGTGAAGTTGTTTTTTCCTATTTTTACAACCTCTGAGTCTGTTGTGGTAACACAACTCTTAGTAGTACATAGGTAATAAATCGATTCAAGGATGGTTGTTTTACCAACGCCATTTCCACCAACAATATAGTTTAGCTTATTAGCAAAATCAATTTTGGTGTCGGTGTGTTTTCTAATGTTTCTCAGGCTAATTGAGGATAGGAACATTTTAAGTGTTTAATCGTACCGGCATTAAAAGAAGCATTAAATCTTCTCCCTCTAAAGATTTCCCTGGCTCAATAATACAAGCCTTTGTTGGGGAGTGCAGCTTGAATAATACCTCTTCATCGTCTACATGAGACAATATATCATTTACATACTGCGTGTTGAACCCTATGTCCATTTTCTCACCGCTATATTCACAAGGAATATTCTCAACTGCGTTCGAACCCAAATCAATATCTTCCGCCGAGACAACAATATTGTTTTTGCTTATTGAAAACTTAACCTGTTTAGAATTGGACGATGAAAACAGCAACATTCTTTTAATTGTGGATAGAAGATCATGCCTTTTAATTCTAAGTATGTTTTCATTTTCCAAGGGAATTACGCTACTATATGCGGGGTATTTCTCAGCGATAAGCCTTGAGCTAAATTCTACTTCTCCAATGATAAATGTTATGTGTGCTTTACTAAGATAAAATTTTACATCTGTCTCGCCCAACAGTTTTGATAAAACAGAAATTGCTCTTTCTGGAATAATGTATTGTTCGTCTGTTCCGGTTTTTATATTCTTGTAAATCAGTCGCACAAGCCTGTGTCCATCCGTAGTAACAAACTTTAATCCATCGGCAGTAAATTCTAGCAACGTTCCTGTCATTGCCGGCCTCATATCCTCTCTACTCATTGCGAAAGATGTTTGATCAATTGCTCTCTTTAAATCTTTACCGCTTAAAGTAATTTCTTTTCCTTTAGATGAAATGGGAGATTCTGGAAAATCTTCAGAGGGTGAGAAGCTAATGTTGTAAACACCGTTCTCTGTTGTAAGCTTAAGTTTTGAGTTTCCATCGACGTTGAAGCTGATTTGAACGTCTTCCATTGATCTTATGACATCATAAATTAACCTGGCGGGGACGACTATACTCAGGTTCTCACTAGCAGTAACATTTATTGATGATTTAAGTGAAATTTCAAGGTCGGTTGCGTGAATGACCAGCAAACCATTTTTTATTTCGAAGAGAAAATTCTCTAAGATAGGCATTGGAGTTCTGGCTGGAACGGCCGGAATAATTTTAGAAAGAGTCTTCTCTAGTATTTTACTGTTTACTTTGAATTCCATTAATTGCTCTCCTATTAAAGCACAGAAAAATACTAAAAAAGGAAGGTAATAACAACGATTATAAGCGCACAAGCGTGCGCTTATATATAAAATTTACAGAGCGGGTAGATTAAAAATCTTTTAAAGCTTGAACTAGGGTCCTATAGGATTAGGAAGTATTCCATCTTCCGCCATATTATCCGAACTAGTAACACTGGCATATATAGTGTAATTGCCTTCTTGATCAAAAACACTTGAGTAAATAACTAAAATTTTGGTGCCGGCTCCTATAATAAAAGATCCCGACATTTCACCTTCTGCTGAAAAAGCAGTTGCACCAACGGGAATTTCATATACGGTTTCGTACTCATACTCACCCTTATCAATGTCCTGCAGTTCAATAGTAGAGCCGCTTGGAACAAGTGTTTGTGTCCCTCTGAAATTAAGATACACATCACCATCGGCTATGTTCTGAAGTGTAATTTTGTTGATAGGACCATCAGAACAGCTTGTTATACTGATAAACAGAATTGCCAATAAAAGACAAGTGACTTTATGTTTCATAACTTTACTCTGTATTGTTATTTAATTTTTATTTCAATGTTTGAGCAAAAAATAGACCAAAAAACGGCATATATCAACCTATATTTATGCTTTTATAATATGATTAAATCTAAATGTTACTAACACTCTTATATATAATATAGTATATATCTTTACTTAATAATAGTAATTATTACCACGTTAGTATGTTAATTATACAGTAAGTTTTAGTATTCAAACGACTTATGTCATACCTCAAAATATAAATAATGTGTATTATTTCTGAACAATCAAGAAACAGAGATTTTTTTGTTGAAAACTCTGGATTACCCACAAGCTGGCTTATTCATAATAACAAACCGTTAACACATATTAAAAAGAGAAAAACCTTAAGAAGACAACTCAACTTTGTTTTTTATTTCATCAAGAATTTTACCAAAGGATGGATCTGTAACTTTGTACTCCTCAATAGTATTACAAGCGTGAATTACAGTTGAGTGATCTCTACCACCAAAGTGAAGCCCTATAGTCTTTAATGAAGAAAGAGTTAAATTCTTAGCAAGATACATCGCTATTTGCCTTGCAAGAACAATTTCCTTTTTACGAGTCTTATCTCTGATTTTATTCTCAGCAACGCCAAGGTGTTCACAAACCACTCGGGTAATAGTTTCTATTGTAAGTGTGCTGGTTTTCCTGTCGGTAGCAATTTCTTTCACCGTTTTCTTAGCCAGCTCAAAATTAATTTCCTTTGAGTTTAATGAAACACTGGCAAGAAGTTTTATAAGACAACCCTCGAGTTCCCGGATATTAGAAGTAATGTTAGTTGCTATGTATTCTAGAATCTCATTAGATACCAGCATACCATATGTTTCAGCTTTCCTTTTTAAAATAGCGATTCTTGTCTCAAGCTCGGGCGGCTGGATATCGGCGGTTAATCCCCATTGAAATCTGGAGATTAATCTTTCGTCTAATCCTTTAAGATCTTTTGGCGGCTTATCGCTTGATAAAATTATTTGTTTTCTTGATTGGTGAAGCGTATTGAATATGTGGAAAAAGAGATCCTGGGTTTTTTCTTTTCCGATTAAAAACTGAATGTCGTCAATTATTAAAACATCCATGCTTCGATAAAAGTTTGAGAACTCGTTTACCTTATTAGTTTGAATCGATTCAACAAATTCTACAGTGAAAATATCCGATGATAAATAGATTACTTTTTTTTCCGGAAAATTTTTAGCAATCTGATTCCCGATTGCCTGTATGAGATGTGTTTTACCGAGCCCAACCCCGCCATATAAAAACAAAGGATTAAAAGATGTTCCACCTGGATTATCGCTGATTGCACCTGCTGCCGCTCTTGCCAGCTGGTTTCCTTCTCCTTTTATAAAATTATCAAACGTATATCTTGGATTTAGATTTGATTCAAAAGTATGCTTTGTTTTCGGTTTATCAAATGATATTGTTTGGGCAATGGACTTTTCCGAAACAGTATCCCCACCGTCAACGAAAGACATATCTTCAGCAATAACATAAGTTAGCTTTGCTTCCATTCCCAAGATGTCAGTAATAGACCTTGTGATCAGACCATTGAAGTGCTCATCTATCCATTCCCAAAAAAATTGGCTCGGGATCTGAACTTTCAGTGTTGAATCAGTAAGTTCGATGGGCTTTATAGGCAAAAACCAGGTGTTATAAGTCATCATGGAAACATTTTCCTTTATCTTTAAAAGACAGGCTTTCCAGATATTTATCGGATCTTTAGTGGAAATTTTTTCCGTAATCTCAAGCTCTTCCATTGTACTTATCCACAGTTTTAGATTTAAGCAAAGATAGTATTTAGAGGTTAAAGTTAAAAAATTGTTAAAACCTCCGATAGTATTACACACAACTTGTTAACATCAAGTGATGCCGCATATTGCCTTGTAATTAAACGTTTTGGGGGTTTTAACAAAAATTTTTCACACACACTCCGAGAATTTACCAACCAAGTTTTAGATATGGTACATGTGAAACGTTTTCACAATGCACGCTCGCCAACAACTTATCAACACTCGTTTATGTGCGTTGCCCGATCAAAAAATAACACCTATCGGTATACAGAGCAAATTAATTTTTTAAGAGTTAATCATCATAATTTTTGTTAATTTTACACAAAAATAATATTCTTGTTAATAAATGCTTTAGGAAGTATTTTTGGGCTCTTTTTTAATGAAATTGGAGAAGTAAAATGAAAAGAACATATCAACCGAGCAACAAGAAAAGAAAAAACAAACATGGTTTTAGAGAAAGAATGAAATCCAAAAATGGAAGAATAGTACTTTCTAGAAGACGTTCAAAAGGCAGAAAAAAATTAACTGTTAGCGACGAATAATTACAATTCAAAGAAATTGATAAAAGAAATCAAAATCTTTGATAGGCTGAAACACAAGAACGAAATTGAATCGGTGTACAAAAAAGGCAACGTTGTTATTTCTACGGATAAAAAGTTAAAAGCGAACTACCTTTCTATAGATAGCGAAACGAACAAATTAAAAATTGCTATCTCAGTATCATCAAAAGAAGGCAACAGCGTTTGGCGAAATAGATTAAAAAGAATAATTAGAGAATCCGTAAGGCAAGAAGAATTGGTTTTAAAAGAAATAGTTTTAAAAAATAAGTTGGAACTATTAATAATTTTTTCTCCATATAGAATTAATAAAACCAGCCTTCGTCACCCATTTCTCAAAGAAATAAAACCCGTTGTTGCAGACATCTTAAATATGATAAGAAAAAAAACAGTTAGAGATTTAAAAGAAAACTAGAGTTCAGATTTCTGATGATTATAAGTTATAGAAAGATGAAATAGGATGGATAGAAATACAACCACAGCATTTATACTTATCGGCGCCATACTGGTTGTCTGGCTGTTTATAAATACTCCCGAGCAGACAGAGACAACCCGAAAAGAGCAAGACACAACAACCACCATAGATAAAAAGGTAAAAGACTTACCAAAAACTATCGTTGATGAAAAAGAAACAACCCCACAAGACACAAATCAAAAGGATGAAAAAACACTAGGAATTTTTTCAAGCGCAGAAATAGATTCCGGAAGAATTATTACAATTGAAACAGATCTAGCAATTTACGAGCTGTCCACGAAGGGGGGAAACTTTCACAAGGTTTTCTTAAAAAAATTTAATAACTGGTATTCTTCGGGAGTTAACGGCGAGGGTAATTTCTATAAAACATCGGTACAGTTAGTAAACCACACTTTGAGCGATGCATATAACATCTCTTTTATAAGCACCGAGGGGAAAGCAATAAGCACCGGGAGCCTCAATTTTATAACAGCCGAACAGAACAACTATTATTTGAATGCTGATGATACATTACTAATTACATTTAGAATGGAGCTGAGCCCTAATAGAGCAATCGAAAAGAAATATTTGTTTCGCGCGGAGACGTATTTAATAAAAAGCGAAATCGTGTTCACGGGGTTCAACGGGTTAATAACAGACAACACTTACGATATTGCATGGGAATCCGGTATCCGGTTTGTGGAAAGGAACAGCGTAAATGAAGCTGGCTTTTCAAGCGCAGATGTTTATTATGGTGATGAAAAAGTTGTTATTGATGCACCCGGCGATGGCGAAAAAATCAGCAGGGATCTTAATGGAAGGGTAGATTGGCTGGCGGTCAGGAATAAATATTTTGCTGCAATTATGATTCCTTCTGATCCCACACAAGTTGAGGGCGCTTATGTTGAGGGCCAAACCTTTCCAACAAAGGAGCTTGGACTTAAGGAAATTTACAATGTTCGTTTGGTTGTGCCTTTTAAGGGTTCTGATGTTGAAAGAAGAAACATTGATCTTTATATCGGTCCGGTTGATTATGATCTGCTAAAGGAAATCAATACAAATCTTACCGCACTTGTAGATTTCGGGTCCTTTTTTGGTTTGAAGTTTATTGTCAGACCCATAGCCGAGTATGTGCTATTGCCTCTTCTTAAATTCTTACACATGTTTATTCCCAACTACGGTTTCGTAATTATTGTCTTCTCATTAATAATTAAAATAGTTGTTTACCCACTGACAAGAAAAAGTTTTCAGTCAATGAAAAAGATGCAGCTTCTCCAGCCCAAAATAACAGAGCTAAAGGAGAAGTTTAAAGATGATCCGCAGAAGATGAATAAAGAGACAATGAAGCTCTATCAAACATACGGTGTAAACCCTGCTGGGGGTTGCTTACCTATACTTCTGCAGATGCCTATTTTTATTGCTTTGTGGGGACTTTTCCAGGCGGCAACAGAACTTCGTCAGCAGCCTTTTGTTTTATGGATAAATGATCTTTCTGCGCCAGACCTAATATATGATCTTGGATTTAAACTTCCTTTGTTTGGTATTCAAGAAATAAGTGGACTTGCTATTCTTATGGGGATTACAACTTTCTTCCAGCAGAAGATGACAATTAAAGATCCGAAACAGCAAGCCCTTGTTTACATGATGCCAATAATGCTAACCATACTTTTTATGACCTTTCCTTCCGGGTTAAACCTGTATTACTTTATGTTTAATGTTTTCTCTATTGCACAGCAGTATTATATAAATCATAAACAGAGTGATGTAGAGCTGGTTCCTGTTGATCCATCAAAGAGAAAGACAGGATTTATGCAGCGTCTTATGGACGCTGCCGAACAGCAATCAAAGCAGCAAAAAGGTAAAAAGTAACCCAGTGGTTTAAGTTTACCGCAAAAAGCACATCTTCTTTAAATTCCTTTTTTTAATTTTGAATGGTGAACTTATTTAAGCAAATATTAATCCTAATTTTTCTCTTGCAGATTTCTTTTCTATTTGCACAAGAGAAAAAAACAATCTCTATAAAAACCAAAACGATTAGCCTTCCATACGGTCTAACCCAGAAAATTTTAGAAGCCGAGCCGATTGTTGGTCTTGCGCTAAGTGGTGGTGGCGCTCGAGGTATTGCACAAATTGGTGTTATCAAAGCCCTTGAAGAAGCAGGGATTAACATTGGTGCAATAGCAGGAACAAGCATGGGCAGTATTATTGGCGGGGCATACGCCTCTGGATATACAATGGACGAAATGGATTCAATCGTTATAAATACCGATTGGGACAAGCTGCTTTTAATAAATAACCCATCTGAAAGAAGAGAACTTTTTATTGACCAAAAAATAAACGAGGACCGATCGCTATTTACGCTCAGACTAAATGGCTTTAGTCCCGTGCTGCCAACTTCTTTTAATGAGGGAATTAGACTTTCAAACTTCTTAACACTGCTTTGTTTGTCTTCGCCGGTTATTTCAGAAAACAATTTTGACGATTTGTATATAAGATACAGAGCTGTTTGCACAAATTTGATTGATGGCAGTCCCGTGGTTCTTTCCAGCGGTTCTCTTGCGCGGGCAATGAGGGCCAGCTCAAGTGTTTCTTTCCTCCTTGAACCTCTCATCATAGACTCGCTAACACTGGTGGATGGCGGACTTGTTTCTAATATTCCGGTCAGCGCCGTAACAGAAATGGGCGTGGATTATATAATTGCAGTAAATACAACAAGCGACTTTCGAAGCGAAGAGGAATTGGAGCTTCCATGGAACATTGCTGATCAGGTAGTTAGCATTCCTATGAAAAGACTTGAGCGGGCAGAACTATCAAAAGCTAATTTTCATTTGCAGCCCAGCATTAATAATTGGTCCTCAACAGACTTTATAAATATAGATTCACTAATATTGGCCGGTTACTATTATACAAAAAGATTAATTCCAACAATTAAAGCAGACCTTGATTCGATAACTAAAGCAAAATCAGGAGAGAATCTTTTCTGGATAAAAAATGTCAAGGCCGCGTTGAACCCGGACGATTTTGAAAAGCCATATCTACAAAAATATTCTTTGATGGATTCTGTTTCTAGTTTTGAAATTTTCGAAGACGTGGCCGAACTTTATAAAACAGGAAAATTTGATTCGCTGTCTGTTTTCCTTGAACAAGAGGGCGATTCTACAATAGTAAAATTTTACTTTGCAAAGACGCCCCTAATAAAAGAAATTGAAATATTTTCAGATGGCACAATTGATTCATCCGGCGCAGAGTTTTTAATTCAATCGCTTGGTGATAAACCCTATAATGGAAAATTAATATTTGATGTGATTAGAAAACTGATCGTGGATTATAAAAAAAGAGGCTTCGTTTTATTTAACCTCGCTGATCATAGTTTTAATTTTGAAACCGGGAAATTGACGCTGGAATTTAGTGCTGGCACAGTATCAAGAATTATTATTAATAGTGAAACGAGTAAAACCCTAATAGACAGAGAGTTTAACATAAAGGTGGGAGATAAACTATTATACTCTGATTTAGAAGGGGGTTTGACAAGACTTAGAGCAACCGGTTTATTTGATGATATTAATTTATCTGTAGAACAAGGTGACAGTGGCGCAGTGCTTAATTTATATGTAAGCGAAAAAATATCAAGCTTGTTAAAGGTTGGCTTCCTCGTTGATAACACTTACAATGCCCAGCTTGCTCTTGATTTCAGAGATGTTAATCTTTTTTATTCTGGAACCGAGCTAGGTCTTTTCCTTTTCGGCGGAGCCAGCAACAGAGCATATATTCTTGAACACATTTCATACAGAATCCTCGAGACATATCTTACATATAAATTAAGCTTATATTATAAGTTCAACGATATTAACGTATATACTCAAACGAACTCTGAAACAGGTGGTACTTTTAGCAGTAATTATATCGGAAAATACCGGCAAATTTATTACGGCGGCTCACTTTCGGTTGGTACACAGCTAGAAAAATTTGGTAAGCTGATCTTTACAGGCAAATATCAATATGATGAGATAAAGAATAAAGAAGGAACGGTGGTAAGTCCGTATGAAACTAAAATAGTAAGTCTGAGAATTGGCGGAATTGTTGATGACCAGAACAGATATCCCTACCCCGAGAACGGACTATACTTCAACGGCTTCTATGAAACCGCTCAAAGCTTTTTAGGCGGTGATGAGAGCTATTTATTGTTTGGTGCGGATCTTAGATATTATGTAAAGCTTCATTCGCAGCATGTGATTTCACCTAAAATACAAATTGGTTTTGGAGACAAGACACTTCCCCTCAGCGAGCAATTTACACTAGGTGGATTGTATTCATTTTTTGGTGCACATGAAAACGAGTTCAGAGGAAGGCAGGTTTTCCTTACTTCACTTATGTATCAGTATAAGTTTCCATTCAAAATTTTCTTTGATACTTATGCCTGGTTCAGATATGACGTTGGCTCTACGTGGGCAGAACAAGAGCAAATCAAATTTAAGGACTTAAGACATGGAATTGGCGGAGCGCTTTCTTTCGATACACCAATTGGACCAGCAGATTTTTCCATTGGCAGAAGCTTTATAATAAGCCAGGGATTAACGGAAGACTCTTTTGTTTGGGGGGATGTTTTATTTTACTTTTCAATCGGACACGCAATTAATTTTTAGCACAAGATTAAATCACTGTAAGATTTTTCTACCAGATCCTTTTGTGAAATGTTGAGAAGATTAAGATAGTATTTACATTGTTCCAGCAACTTTGCGCTCCCGATCGATCCATCTTTATCTATAGCTTCGATTTCAACGAACGTTCCCAACCCGACAACCTTATCCAGATGAAACTTAACGTTATCAATAAAATATATCTCTCTTTGTTTATCTACGACAACAAGGACTCCAAGTGACTTTGTTAAAATTTCTTTTAGGTTCTGATCGGGACCGTATTTGTATAATGTTACCAGTGACTTTTTGGGTCCGCTTTTGTTTTCTCTCTCATAATGAATAAGATGGTTTTCAATGTTTCCTTCTCGCAGCTTCAACCGACCGGAATGAACTTTAAAATAAGTATCAACCTGATGATCAACGCCTTTAAAATCAGC